>DOVS01000061.1 GCA_003519965.1 Betaproteobacteria bacterium | reverse complement strand
TTTGAGCCGGCGGTTTTCGTCACGCATCGCTTCGAAGGCGCGGTGCAGCTGCTTGATGAGGCCGCTGTATTTTTGCTTGACCTGGGCGGTGAAGCCGTCGAATACCGGTACGACGTCTTTTTCGCGCATGACGCACCAGTTTTTGCGGTAGTGCTGGCGGCCAAAGTCCCATTCCGGGTAAAGAACGGCGCCTTCTTCATGGTAGGTTCCTTGCCAGACGGCGTCGGGATCCTTGGTCTGTACCGCGAATATATCCGGGTCGTATTCTCCAGGCCCGGCGGGTGTCAGATATTCGGGGGGGATATTCCCCCAGTCTAGATAAATGGACGTGAGCAATTGACGGACATCTTCCGGCGGGTTGATGGGCGTGTCGTCTAGCGTCAGCTCTAGCCCCGGCAGTTCAGCCGGGCTGTCCGTTTGTTGCGCTACCTCGATAGTCGGTATGGCGCTGGCGTTTTCTTCCGGCTGTTTTTCCGGTGTGCTCGCGAGTTGCGCCAGTTTGACGCGCAGCCGGATTTTTTCCCGTTCCCTGCGGGCCGCTAGACAGCTTGCTGCCGCTTCCAGCCGCAGCTCGCCCTGGTAACAGATAGGAGGAGGCGTTGACCCGGAGTAAGCGGTGGCCAATAGCCGCAGACTGTCGTCAACGGTGGTGCGCGCTTGGGCGAGCTGTTGCGCCCAGCTTCGCCATTCATCGGGCAGCGCTGCTTCGCCGAGAGTGGTCTTGAGACGTTGCATTTCACGGAACAAACCGGGGAGTTCTCGGTGCAGGCAAGCTTCCAGCCGCAGGGTTTCCAGGAGGTGAAATTGTCGGCGCGCCCGTTGCGGATCAGGATAGACGCCAAGAGCGTCAATAATGTTGGCGCGGAAACTGCCGAAGCGGGTTTGGGCCCAGAGCATAGCGACCATTGCTTTGTATAGCAGGAAATTATCTTCCTGTTTCTCCGTCTTGGCGACGATTGCCGGTAAATAAAGCGTTTCGCTGTCGGTATAAACCGCGTCGCCTTCCTCCAGTTTAAGCGGCCGTCCCGACAGTCCACGGACGAAGTTGAGCAGGACGCCGCGGATATCTTCAAATACCGCGCCGGAGGCGCGTGCGTGGCTAAGCTGCATGAAGCGCTCGACTCCCTGGATAACTTGGAGCGCGGGGCGAAGCCCCTCGCGGTCATAGCTATCCATGGCGTGTAAAGCCCATGCCTCGATGAGGCGCTGCTCCGTGTGCGTGACGATTTGGACGGCGCGGCGGGCGAATTGATAGGCGATTTCGATGTTGGTCGTGGCGATGCGCCGAATCCAGCTGAGCAGAAAATCCTGATCGTTGCGGCGCAGAGTGGAAATTTCCGCGGCGAGGCGATCCACATGGAGGAAGGTGAGGTCTATTTCTAGCCAGACTTCCAAGGACGCCTCGATCTGCGCCGTGGTTAACGGCTGGGTGGTGTCCGCCATGGCCGGTTTTAGAAGAGGGAAGAGGAAAGTTCCTGAATGGCGGCAAGCATTTCCGGGTCGTCGGTAATTGCCTGGGCAATGGCGCTTTGGCAAGCGGATACCGGCCCTATCCCGGAGGCGATGAGTTTTCCCGCATGCATCAATAGGCGGGTGCTGGCGCCTTCGTCTAGGCCGCTGCCTTTGAGGTTGCGCGTCATATGGGCGAACTTGACGAGCTTCTCCGCTATTTCGGCGGCGATGTTGGCTTCGTTGGCGACAATCCGCTGTTCTAATGCTGCGCTTGGGTAGCCGAACTCTAGCGCGACAAACCGTTGCCGGGTGCTTTGTTTAAGGTCTTTAAGCACGCTCTGGTAGCCGGGATTATAGGAAATGGCGAGACAGAAGTCCTGGTTGGCTTCTAGCAGTACGCCTAGTTTTTCCATCGGGAGGACACGGCGGTCATCGGCGAGGGGGTGGATTACCACCATCGTATCTTTGCGCGCCTCGACGATCTCATCTAAATAGCAAATACCGCCGGCGCGCACGGCGCGGGCCAGAGGGCCGTCCACCCATACCGTTTCTCCCCCTTTAACGAGATAACGGCCGACTAAGTCGGAAGCGGTTAGATCATCATGGCAGGAGACAGTAAGCAGCGGGCGTTCGAGGCGCCACGCCATGTATTCCATAAAGCGGGTTTTACCGCAGCCGGTTGGCCCCTTAAGCAAGATCGGCAGCTTGTTTCGATAGGCGGCCTCGAAAATAACGATCTCGTCGCCGCTTGCCTCGTAGTAAGGCTCCGCTTCAATGAAATATTCTTCCGGGGTTAGTGCGCGGGCTTGCATGGGCGGCGCCTAGTTATTGTCATGCCGATCGTCGGCGTCCAGTTCATTCGGGCGATCTAAGGCGTCGGACGTGGCCGTAACGGCGATTCCTTGCGCCTGTTTCTTCTGCAGGCGCTTATCCAGTGCGTCGGTTTTCATGGCGATGCTTTCTTCACCGAACATCACTTGCTTGAGAAAGCGGAAGGCGAACTGCATTAATGCGTCATCATTTTGGATTTCCTGCTTTAACTCCTCGGGCAGATCATAAACTTCGTTAAAGGAATCGCTGGCGACGAATTCCCGGAAACGATCAAGGTCGTAACAGGCCATGAAAAATAATTGCAAGCTGCGCTTGGAGGGTTTTCCAACCGTTGGACCAGAGGATTTTTTCTTTAGGATCAGCTGCCGCCAGCCATGTCCTAGGGTGTCGTATTCCTCGACGCCTTGCTCCTCACGGTATGCGTCGATGGTCAGAGAACGGTCTTCGTCATGTCCTAAACAGTGCGGTTCCTCGATGAGCGCATATGAGGACGTGTCGGTGTATTCTTCTTGCTTGCGCATTGAAACGAGCGCGACCGGATAATAACGGCAGGCGGTGGGGCGGTCTTCGTAGATGCTGCATCCCTCGTCGGTCATAAATTGGCACGCAGTACCTTCTTCGACCGGACGCAATTTGACGCCGGCAATCCCGTCTTTTTCCATTTCAAACGGCAACGTGTATTGCCGTAAAAATTCGCCGGAAGCGAGTTCCAAACGCTGCTTCAGACGCAAAATATCGTAGGGCGTCAGGGTAATGTCGATATCTTTGCAGCAGGCATTAAAACAGGAAATGCC
>DOVS01000021.1 GCA_003519965.1 Betaproteobacteria bacterium | reverse complement strand
ACCGTATTCTCGCTCATGACCGGCTGCGTGGCGCTTTCCTCCTGACTGGGCGCGACTGGCGCGGCGTCCGCCAGCGTATTAACCGCCGGTGCATTCGGCGCGACAGCGGCGGGTGCGACGCTTGCGGCCAAATCTTGGTCCGCAACCGCCATGATTTCTATGCCGCCCACCACCTGACGATTGGACAAGATAATCGCATCCGCGCCGAGGATATCGCGAACTTGGCGTAACGCATCCCGCGTACTACTCGCATAGAATTTCCGCACGTTCACGCTTTACTCCCCAGGGCGGCGACCACCTTGATCGTCTTCGATTCCGGCATTTCGGAATGAGAAATGACTTTAAGCTGTGGTGCAATACGGCGCAAGAAACGGGCGAGCAATAGCCGTAGCGGCGCCGGCACCAGTAATACCGGCGGCAACCCCATCTGTTCTTGATGCTGCACCACCTGCTCGGTCTGGCGCAGCAAAGTTTCCGCCAATCCAGGCTCCAGCCCCGCTACTTCCCCGCCGTGCGTTTTGGTCGCCTGCAACAAAATACTCTCCAATTGGGGATCCAAGGCGATGACCTGCAATTCCCCCACCCCCGGATAAATTTGCTGAATAATAGCACGCCCCAACGCCACACGAACCGCGGCGGTTAATTCGTCCACCTCCTGCGTGCGGGCGGCGAAATCGGACAACGTTTCGATAATCGTCCGCATATCGCGAATATGCACCCCCTCCACCAGCAAATTTTGCAGCACTTTTTGCACCGTGCTCAATGGCAGTAGTTTGGGCACAAGGTCTTCCACGAGTTTGGGAGATTCTTGAGACACGCGGTCCAGTAGCTGTTGGGCTTCTTCGCGCCCCAACAGCTCGGCGGAATAGGTCTGGATAATATTACTCAGATGGGTGGCGACTACGGTGCTCGCATCAACCACCGTATAGCCATAGGTTTGCGCCTGTTCCCGAGATTCCTCGTCTATCCAAGTCGCCGGCAGACCGAATGCGGGATCTTTGGTCGCCGTCCCCGCCAGCTCTCCCATTACCCGCCCTGGGTTAATCGCCAGATACATGCCGACATACGCTTCCCCAGCCCCCGTTTCCACGCCTTTCAAGGTAATACGATAGGCATTAGGGCGCAGCTCCAGGTTGTCCCGGATATGGATCGCCGGCACCAGAAATCCCATCTCCTGGGCGAATTTTTTGCGGATCCCTTTAATCCGGCGCAACAATTCACCCCCTTGCGCACGATCCACCAGCGGAATCAAGCGGTAACCCACTTCCAGCCCCAAGGTATCCACTAAACTCACATCATCCCACCCGACCTCCTGCACTTCGGGCGATGGCGCTTCTTCCGGCGCTTCCGGCGCGACCTCCGCCTGTCTTTGCCGTTGCACCAAGAAATACGCCACGCCTGCCAACAAGCCGCCGATCAGTAGGAAAGCCAAATGGGGCATTCCTGGAATCAGGCCGAGCAAGGTCAGGATCGATGCCGACACCAGCATCACTTGGGGTTTATCGAACAACTGAGAAAGCAGCTGCTGGCTGAGGTCTTCGCCCGTGCCGACACGGCTCACCACGACACCGGCTGCGGTGGAAATAATCAGCGCCGGAATTTGGGCCACCAAACCGTCGCCAATGGTAAGCAAAGTATAGTTGTTCACCGCGGTCGCGAGATCCAGGTGATGCTGAAATATTCCTACCGTGAGGCCGCCGACAATATTAATCAGCATAATCAGGATGCCGGCGACCGCATCTCCGCGCACGAATTTACTGGCGCCGTCCATGGAACCGAAGAAATCCGCTTCTTGGGAAATTTCGCTCCGCCGCCGCCGAGCTTCTTCCTCGCCGATCAAGCCCGCATTGAGATCCGCATCGATCGCCATCTGCTTGCCAGGCATGGCGTCCAATGTGAAACGGGCGCTCACTTCGGCAATCCGCCCCGCACCCTTGGTCACCACGACAAAATTGATGATCACGAGGATGATGAATATCACCAGCCCAACAGTATAGTTGCCACCCACCAAGAAATGGCCAAATGCTTCAATCACCCGACCGGCGGCGCCTGGGCCGGTATGGCCCTCCAACAACACCACACGGGACGAAGCGACGTTAAGGGATAGTCGCAGCAAGGTAGTCACCAGCAACACCGTGGGGAAAATGGCGAAATCCAGGGGCTTCAGCGTGTACAGGCTAACCAGCAGCACAATCATCGCCAAGGCGATGTTGAAGGTGAAGAGAATATCCAGCAAGAACGGCGGCAACGGCAAAATCATCATCGCCAGAATCATGATAATGATGACTGGGCCGGCAAGCCGGCTGAGGCCCATCCCGCCGAAGAAGGTCAACGCATTGACTCTGGCGTTCATTCATCCCCTCCGCTAGCCATATCCGTGGGCACGGGCAGATCGGCCGATAAATACGGTTCCTCCCCTCCCTGGCGATGATAACGGCGCAACTGATAAATATAGGCCAGCACTTCCGCGACGGCGGTATAAAGCGCAGCGGGGATTTCGTCGCCCAATTCGGCGTGCCGGTACAATGCCCGCGCCAGCGGCGGCGTGCGCAGCACCGGCACCTGATGCGTCGCGGCGATTTCCTGGATGCGTTGCGCCAACAAGTGGGAGCCCTTGGCGATCACGGTAGGGGCGCGCATGGCTTTATCTTCGTATTTCAGCGCCACGGCGTAATGCGTCGGGTTAGTCACGATGACGTCTGCCTTGGGGACTTCCGACATCATGCGCTTACGCGCCATTTCCCGCTGTAAGCTGCGGATCCGCGCCTTGATCTGCGGATCGCCCTCGCTTTCCTTCGACTCTTGCTTCACCTCATCCTTGCTCATCCTCAGCTTCTTGGCGTAGTCCCAAAGCTGAAACGGCACATCAATCGCCACGAGCACCAGCAGAGAAGCCGATACCGCTAGGAAGGTGGAAATAACCAGGCTGCCGACATGGGCCATGGCCGGCCTAAACGGTTCGGTCGCCAGGCCGAGAATGGCGCTCTTATGAAGCAACATGACCCATACCGCCATCCCGCCGATCAACAAGGATTTGGCGATCGCCTTAACCATCTCGATCAGGCCGGTGACGGAAAAAATCCGGGCAATCCCTTTAAACGGATCGAGCTTAGCAAAATCCGGCTGCAGCGATTTAGCCGTAAATAGCCAACCGCTCAGCAGGATAGGCGAAAAAAACGCCACTACGAGCATTGCACCCAGAAACGGGAGAAAGGCCTGCAAGATAAAATAAGCCTCCTTATGCAATATCACCTGCATGAGGGCGGGATTAAAGACCGTTTCCCGGTCGAAACTCAATCCCGCCTTCACTGCCGTGAGCAAGCTATCCATCAGCCGCCCCCCGAGCATGAGAAAAACGCCCCCCGCCGCCATCAAAACCAGGAATGTGGACAGTTCGCGGGAACGCGCCACTTGCCCTTTTTCACGGGCCTGTTCAATACGCCGCGGCGTTGCTTGTTCTGTTTTTTCTAAATCGCTGTCTTCCGCCATTCATACCCCTTTAGGGCCGGCATCTCATGGACCGGCCTAGCGTGGCTGAAGTCATTCATGCCAAATGAATACTTATCTGCCGGAGCAGTTACCGCAATACCACATATATGGTGTGTAGTTTATAATATTTCCACCATATATTGTAGTGGAATATTATGCGCTAAGGTAACGTAAGCGGGAAAAACAGAGGCTGAAGTTTCAGCAAGGGGGGAAGGAAAGCGGAGGAGGGTTATCGGCGCGCTAGTCGGATTCTTCTATCCACAGCATTTGGATCGCCTCTAGAATTTTCTCATTGCAGTGGTCCACGGTATCGCTAAAGCCATCTAGCGCCATGACCCATTGGGCCAGATCGGTAAAACGAATAAACCGCGCATCGGTTTCGGGGAATTTATCCGCCAAGGCAATGGCGATCTCGCGACTATCGGTCCATTTCATCCCACACTCCTTCGATGACGGCTATTTGCCATGACCTTCCTTGGCCATATTAATGGAGTACTTGGGTATTTCGATCACTAAGGCGCGATCAGCGACAATCGCCTGGCAGCTGAGGCGGGAATGCGGCTCTAGTCCCCACGCCTTATCCAACAGGTCTTCCTCTTCCTCGGTCGCCTCGTCAAGGGACTCGAATCCTTCGCGCACGATGACGTGACAAGTCGTGCAAGCGCAGGATTTCTCGCAGGCATGTTCAATCTCGACGCCATGGTTAAGTAAGCTATCGCAAACCGACGCTCCGCTCTCGGCTTCAATAACCGCCCCCTCTGGGCAGCATTCTTCATGCGGTAAAACAATCAATTGTGGCATAATTAATAGAGCAAATCGTCAATAGTGTCCGGGGATTCCGGCTAGTTTTCTTCCAATTCGGTCAATCGATGGCCAGTTAAGACGTTACGCACATTGGCATCCATCCGCCGGGCGGCGAAAAACTCGGTTTCCCGATTCAGCGCATCCATCGCTTGCCTGATCTCCTGCGCGTCATTTCTGGGCAACACACCGCGCAACGCCTCTATGTGAGCATCGATGGCGGCGCGCTCTTCCGGCGTCAATAGTTGTTCGCCATCTTCAGCCAGCGCCGACAGCGTCGCCTCGAGCAAACGTTCCGCCTCTACTAAATTTTCCCGCAGCGCTCGCGCCGTCATATCGTCATGCGCGTGATTCTGCGAATCTTGCAGCATCGCGGTCACTTCGTCGTCGCTTAACCCGTAGGAAGGCTTCACCACGACCGACGTTTCCGTGCCGGTGCTTTTTTCCCGCGCCATCACATTCAAGAGACCATCCGCATCGACTTGAAAAGTCACGCGAATGCGAGCGGCGCCCGCCACCATCGGCGGAATGCCGCGCAATTCGAAACGCGCCAGCGAACGGCAATCGCTGACCAGCTCGCGCTCGCCCTGCACCACATGAAAACCCATGGCCGTCTGACCGTCCTTGAACGTAGTGAATTCCTGGGCGCGCCCTACCGGAATCGTGGAATTGCGCGGAACGATTTTTTCCACCAGCCCCCCCATGGTTTCGATCCCCAGGGACAACGGAATGACGTCTAACAAGAGCCAGTCGTCCCCACCGCGATTACCCGCGAGTACATTGGCTTGGATCGCCGCCCCCAATGCAACGACTTTATCGGGGTCCAGGTTATTTAACGGTTCGGTGTGAAAGAATTCCGCAACCGCCCGCTGGATATGAGGCATGCGGGTAGCGCCGCCGACCATCACCACGCCCTTGACGTCCTCCACGCTCAGCCCGGCGTCCCGCAGCGCCTTGCGCGTGGGTTGCAATGTTTTATTCACCAACCCTTGCGTGATTTCGGCGAATATCTTGCCGTCCAAGGTAAGATCGAGCGCCGCGCCGCTCGTCAGCATGGCGGTAATATTTGCCTGAGGGTGCTCGGTTAGGGCTTCCTTGGCCTCCCGCGCCTTAGTCAATAACAAACGGCTGTCGTGAGGCCCCAGTGGAGGAAGCTTCGCCTGTTCCAGTATCCAGCAGAATATCCGCTGATCGAAGTCATCGCCCCCCAGTGCGGAGTCTCCATTGGTGGCCAGCACCTCGAATACACCGCGCTGCAAGCGCAGAATAGAAATATCGAAGGTTCCGCCGCCCAGGTCATAGACGGCGAACACGCCTTCCGATCCATTATCGAGGCCATAGGCCACCGCTGCCGCAGTCGGCTCGTTAAGCAAACGCAAGATATTGAGGCCGGCTAAACGCGCGGCGTCCTTGGTGGCTTGGCGCTGCGCGTCGTCGAAATAGGCGGGAACCGTAATCACCGCACCAACCAAATCGCCGTCTAGCGCCTGCTCCGCCCGCCCGCGTAACTCTCGCAAAATTTCGGCGGAAATCTCCACTGGGCTTTTCACCCCAGCTACCGTTCTCAGCTGCACCATCCCCAGCGCATCGACAAATCGATAGGGCGTTTCTCCGGCATTGGCGATATCCTTCAAGCCGCGCCCCATAAAGCGCTTAACTGAAACAACGGTGTTGTGCGGGTCTTTGCTTTGCAGCGCCTGGGCGGGGTAACCCACCTCGTGCGCGCCCTCCGCGACGTAACGCACCACCGACGGCAACAGCGCGCGTCCCGCCTCGTCGTTCAGCACGACGCTCAAGCCGCTGCGCACCGTCGCCACCAACGAATTGGTCGTGCCTAAATCGATGCCCACCGCCAATCGATGCTGGTGTGGATTGGCGCCCATACCGGGCTCGGCGATTTGCAATAACGCCATTAAGTCTCCAATGTATCCAATACCCGGTTAATTTCCTCACCGAGTTTTTCCAGAAATTTCATCATCCGCACACTGCCGGCGGCGGCGGTATAATCTTTATCCACATCCAGTGCGTCGGCCAGCCGCGCTTGTAGCCCGCGGCTTTCCGCTCGAAGATTGGCCGCAAGCCGCTCAAGCGCATCGATATCGCTCGCCGTTTCGGCCTCACCAATCGCCTCGCGCCACTGCATTTGCTGCATCAAAAATTCCGCCGGCATGGCGGTATTACGCTCTTCCTCGGTATCTACGCCATTGATCTGGAGCAAATAACGCGCGCGGCTCAGCGGATGCTTCAACGCTTGGTACGCCTCGTTGACATAAGTCGCCCACTGCATGGACAGGCGACGGTCGGCATCGGCGGCATGGACGAACTTATCGGGATGCACCTGTAACTGAATTTCGCGGTAATGCTGTTCCAGCGCTGGCGTGTCTAGCTGAAACGACGGCGCCAATCCAAAGAGATCGAAGTAGTTTTTACCAAAATCCAATTGCATGTTCAATGACGGTTATACTTTGAAACTCTCGCCGCAACCGCATTGTTCCGCGACATTCGGATTATGGAACTTAAACCCTTCATTGAGTCCTTCGCGCACGTAATCTAATTCCGTGCCGTCTAAATAGACAAGACTTTTAGGGTCGATAACCACCGTCACGCCGTGACTTTCAAAGTGGCTGTCCTCGGCATTCATCTCGTCGGCGAACTCCAACGTATACGCCAGACCGGAACAACCGGAGGTACGGACCCCAAGCCGCAAGCCGACCCCCTTGCCGCGCTTGCCAATATAATTTTTGACGTGCTGCGCCGCACTTTCCGTCAATGTGATTGCCATCGCTTTTCCTTATTTCACCGCGGGCGAGCAAACATCCTGCTCGGTAATCTCTTTTTTACTCTTATAGTCGGCTACCGCCGCCTTAATGGCGTCTTCCGCCAGAATCGAACAATGGATCTTTACCGGCGGCAGCGCCAGTTCCTCTGCAATCTGGGTATTCTTGATGTCCAGCGCCTGCTCCACGGTCTTGCCTTTGACCCACTCGGTCACTAACGAACTAGAGGCGATCGCCGAGCCGCAGCCGTAAGTTTTGAACTTAGCGTCCTCGATCACGCCCTGTTCGTTCACCTTAATCTGAAGCTTCATCACGTCGCCGCAAGCGGGGGCGCCCACCATCCCGGTGCCGACGCTTCCGTCATCCTGGCTCAGTGCACCCACATTACGAGGGTTCTCGTAATGATCCAATACTTTATTACTGTAAGACATGGCAATACTCCTTTCCGATCAATGCGCCGCCCATTGCACCGTGTCGAGATCGATACCGTCCTGATGCATCTCCCACAATGGCGAAAGCTCACGCAGCTTGGCGACCTTGTCCTTCATCAGCCCGATGGTGTAGTCGATTTCTTCCTCGGTCGTAAAGCGGCCGATGGTAAAGCGGATCGAACTGTGCGCTAACTCGTCGCTGCGTCCCAGCGCCCGCAGCACATAAGAGGGCTCCAAGCTCGCCGACGTACAAGCCGAACCGCTGGAAACGGCGAGATCCTTCACCGCCATAATGAGCGATTCTCCCTCGACGAAATTGAAACTCATGTTGAGATTGTGAGGAACCCGCTGCTCCATGTCGCCGTTCACATAAACCTCTTCAATTTCTTGCAGCCCAGTCAGCAGCTTGTCGCGCAAAAATCGCACGCGATCGTTCTCGGCCGCCATTTCCTCGGCGGCGATGCGAAACGCCTCGCCCATGCCGACGATTTGGTGGGTCGCCAAGGTGCCGGAACGTAACCCGCGCTCATGACCGCCGCCGTGCATTTGGGCCTCCAGCCGGACCCGTGGTTTGCGGCGCACATACAATGCGCCGATCCCCTTGGGACCATAAACTTTATGGGCGGAAAGAGACAAGAGGTCGATTTTTAATTGCTTAAGATCAATTGGGGTTTTTCCCGCAGCCTGCGCGGCGTCCACGTGAAAAACGATCCCTTTTTCGCGGCAAATTTCACCAATCGCGGCAACATCCTGGATGACGCCGATCTCGTTATTGACCAGCATCGCCGAGACCAGAATCGTATCGGGACGAATCGCCGCCCTGAATGCATCCAAATTCAGCAAGCCGCTGGGCTCCGGCTCTAAATAGGCAACCTCGAAACCGAAACGTTCTAAGTGGCGCATGGGGTCCAGCACCGCCTTATGTTCGGTTTTAACCGTAATCAGGTGCTTACCCTTCCCCTGATAAAATTCAGCCGCGCCCTTAATCGCTAGGTTATCGGACTCCGTCGCACCCGAAGTCCAAACGATTTCCCGCGCATCGCAATTCAGTAACGCCGCAACTTGTTCGCGCGCGCCTTGCACCGCCTTTTCCGCTTCCCAGCCGAATGCATGGGAACGGCTCGCCGGATTCCCAAACCGCTCTGTCAAGTAGGGGATCATTTTCTCGGCCACCCGGGGATCGACCGGAGTCGTCGCAGAATAATCCAGGTAAATCGGTAACTTAACCATCTTTATGTTCTCCGCAACAAGCAAAAAATATTATTCGGCCAAGCTAAAGGCTATCCCCGGGAGATTTCTCAAATGCCCCAGTTCCGCTGCTAAAACCTGCAAAAACCCATCCACTTCCTGTGCCGTATTGTCCCGGCCCAGACTAACCCGCACCGCGCCCCGCGCCGTTTCCCACGCCACCCCCATCGCTTGAAGCACGTGGCTTGCCTCGGAACTGCCGCTGGAACAAGCGGCGCCGCTCGCTACCGCGTAGCCTGCCTGGTCCAGGGCCATGACGAGCGTTTCACCATCGATGCCGGGAAAGGCGAAGTCGCTGGTATTCGGCAACCGCTCGCTTCGCTCACCGAAAATCACCGCACCCAGCGGCTTCAGCCCCCGCTCCAACCGGTCCCGTAGCGATCCCCTCTCTAGCAACTTCCGCGCCAGGTCCTGTTCCGCTAGTCGGCAAGCGGCCGCTAACCCGACAATCGCCGGCACATTCTCAGTCCCGGCGCGCAAACCCTTTTCGTGGCCGCCGCCGGTAATCATTGGCTGCAAGTCAATCCGCTTGTCCACGATCAACGCACCGACGCCTTTAGGGCCATGGATCTTATGGCCGGAAATCGTCATCGCATCGACACCCAGCGTATCGAAGCACACTGCGACCTTACCTAGCGCCTGCACCGCATCGGTATGCACTAGCGCTCCTTTTTGGTGCGCTTCCTCCACTACTTGCGCCACATCCAACAGTACGCCCGTTTCGTTATTGGCCAGCATGACCGACGCCAAAGCCGTCGGCTCAGCGAGTGCGGCGTATAAATCCTCGGCGTCTAAGACGCCGTCGGCGGTGACCGCTAATTGGCGGACACCCCACCCTTTGCGGGCCAACGCTAACGCAGGCTGCATCACACAGGGATGTTCGATTGCACTCACTAACAGCCGGGACGGCTGAAGGCGGCTGGCCAACCCATGCAGCGCCAAATTATTCGCTTCCGTGCCGCCGCTGGTAAAAATGACCTGGGCGGACGCGGCGCCGAGAGTTGCCGCCACCTGCTCCCGCGCCTCGTCTATCGCCCGCCGCGCTTCCCGTCCGTAACGATGGCGGCTGGACGGATTGCCGTAGCGATCGTGAAAATAAGGCAGCATGGCCGCCAACACGCCATCGTCAACGGCAGTGGTTGCATTGTGGTCAAAATAAGCTGAACTCATCTTCCCTTATATCGACAACGGGCGGTCCGTTCTCTCCAATGCGCCGAGGGAAGCGGCATGGACAACCGTC
>DOVS01000121.1 GCA_003519965.1 Betaproteobacteria bacterium | reverse complement strand
ATCGCGCACCTCGGTGCTCGCCCACTACGGCGTTAAAACCCTGCTCTATGGCACGCTGCTGCCCGGCCCCGACATTGGCAAACGCTGCGCCAGCCTGCTCCGCCGCGTGCGTGACGCCGGTTTTGAAACAGGCGTCCATTGCGACGACCATATCCGCTGGCAAGACCATGCCGCCGGGCAAAACGCGCGCTGGACCCAGCGGGAAATGCAACGCGCCTGCGACCGTTTCGAGGAAATTTTCGGCGTCCCCGCCGCCACCCATGGCGCGGCCGGCTGGCAAATTAATGTCCACGCGCTGCGCCAAGAACAGCACCGAGGATTCAATTACTGCTCGGATACCCGCGGCGCCCATCCCTTTATTCCAGTGTGGAATGCCGAAATTCTCGCTTGCCCTCAACTCCCCACCACCTTGCCGACGCTGGACGAACTAATCGGCGTGGGCGGCCTGATGCCGCATACCGTCGCCGCCCACCTACTCCGCCTGACGGAAAATCCGCCGCCTACCGGCCATGTCTACACGCTCCACGCCGAGTTGGAGGGAATGAAGCTGGCGGGAGTGTTCGAAGAATTGCTGATCGGCTGGAAGCGCCAGGGTTATCGCTTGGTGTCGCTGGAAGAATACGCCGCCGATCTCGACCCCGCCGGGCTGCCGCGCCATGAGGTGGTGCTTGGCGAAATTCCCGGCCGGAGCGGCGCGCTCGCACGCCAAGGAGAAGCATTCCTCGCCCACGCTTTTTAACCCGCCGCGCCGGGTTGCCTTCGACAGCACTTTGGTCAACAATGACGCCATAACGATCACTGGAAAATAACCTGGCCTACCGATGTCGAATCAACCTGTTCCCGACGTTACGCTGCCGTCCACCGGCGGCAAAACCTTCCAGCTTTCCCGCGCGCAAAAACCCTTTGTGCTTTACTTCTACCCCAAGGACGCCACACCGGGATGCACCACCGAGGCGCAGCAGTTCCGCGACTTGCATGCGCAATTCAGCCGTCTCGGCTGCGGCGTCTACGGTGTTTCGCGCGACAGTCTGAAATCCCATGAACATTTCAAGGCCAAGCACGACCTGCCTTTCGATCTGCTCAGCGACTCCGAGGAAAAGGCATGCGCCCTGTTCGATGTGATTAAAATGAAAAACTTGTACGGCAAACGCGTACGCGGCATCGAGCGCAGTACTTTCGTCATCGACCGAAAAGGCGTCCTATGCCGGGAATGGCGTAAGGTGAAGGTGGCGGAACACGCCAGGGAAGTACTGGCATTCGTCGAATCCCTATAAACCCGCTTCATCGAGAAGGACACCCCATGGCGCGTAAATCCCGCGTTCAACCGAAGTTGTTTGTGCTCGACACCAACGTGCTGATGCACGACCCCACCAGTCTGTTCCGTTTCGAGGAACACGACATTTACCTGCCGATGACGACACTGGAGGAGTTGGACAACAACAAGAAAGGGATGTCCGAAGTCGCGCGCAACGCCCGCCAAGCGAGCCGTTTTCTCGATGAGATCGTCAGCGGCACCTGCACCGACATTCACGAGGGCTTTCCCCTCGCCGACCATAGCGGCAACGTCGCCACCGGCAGCCTTTATTTACAAACCCTGGAAGTCGCCAGCGACATGCCCATCGCCCTTGCCGCGCACAAGGGCGACAACCAGATTCTCGGCGTTGCGCTCCATCTCAAGCGCGAATATCCCACGCGCCAGGTTACCCTGGTCAGCAAAGATATTAATATGCGCATTAAGGCGCGCGCCATCGGTATTGCCGCGGAAGACTACTTCAGCGACAAGGTGCTGGAAGACACCGACGTGTTGTACACCGGAATACACGAACTTCCCGCCGACTTCTGGGACAGCCACGGCAAACACATGGAATCGTGGCAGGATAACGGCCGCACCTTCTACCGCGTCACCGGCCCGTTGTGCCGAAACTTCCGCGTTAACGAACTCGCATACAGCGAAACCGGCGCGCCCTTCTACGCCATCGTTACCGAGGTCAAGGACAAAACGGCGGTGCTCGCGCTCATCAAGGATTACGCCCATCAAAAAAATAATGTGTGGGGCGTCACCGCCCGCAATCGGGAGCAGAACTTCGCCCTCAACCTGCTGATGAACCCGGAAATCGACTTTATCTCCCTCGTGGGCCAGGCAGGCACCGGCAAAACACTGCTTACCTTAGCCGCCGGGCTGACGCAAACGCTGGAGCATAAAATTTATTCCGAAATTATTATGACCCGGGTTACCGTACCGGTCGGCGAGGACATCGGCTTCCTTCCCGGCAGCGAAGAGGAAAAAATGAACCCCTGGATGGGCGCGCTGGAAGATAATCTGGACGTCCTCAACAAAAGCGACGAGGACGCCGGCGAATGGGGCCGCGCCGTCACCCAAGACCTCCTTCGCACCCGCATCAAGGTGAAATCCCTGAATTTCATGCGTGGACGTACTTTCCTAAAGAAATTCGTGATTATCGACGAGGCGCAGAACCTCACCCCGAAGCAGATGAAGACCCTGATTACCCGCGCCGGTCCCGGCACCAAGGTGGTTTGCCTGGGCAACATCTCCCAAATCGACACGCCTTACCTCACCGAAGGCAGCTCCGGCCTTACCTATGTCGTCGATCGCTTCAAAGGCTGGCCCCACAACGGCCACGCAACGCTTCAGCGCGGCGAACGCTCGCGGTTGGCGGACTACGCTTCGGAAGCGCTGTGATCGCCCGCCGCGCCTTGGTGCGCAGCGAATTGACCGGCGAAAAAATCCTCTAGCGCATCGATCACCTCCGCCGCCGGCTTACCTTGAATGACATGCTGCGTCATATAGGCGGAAGTTTCGTGCAATAGCTTGGCGCTATCCAACATGGGATACGTCGCCGCAAGACGGCGAATCGCCTTAACCACCGACTCTTTCTCCGGACGGGGAATATCGAGTGGAACGGCCGAAACCTCCGGCGCCGCCGTTGTCTCGCGGCTGGCGAGAAATTCCGCGAAGGCCAGCAGTGTGTCTTGCTGCGCTGGAGTCAGCGTACGGGACAACTGCAATAGTTTTTTTTCCTCCGCCTTCATCGTCCGACCGCGTATCGTTAATCCACCGAAGTTTGCAGAGAAGTACCGACGAAATCGAGGAAGGTCTGGATCAGGCGGGAGCGAAACTTACCGGGAGAATAAACGAGAGACAAAGGGCGGATAAGCCGCGGCTGGAGGGGAAGCGCCACCAGTTCCTTCAGCTTCAATTCCTTAGCGACCGACGCATGGGACATGATCGAAATACCTAAACCGGCGCTCACCACCCCCTTGATGGCCTCTGGGCTGCCGAGCTCCATGACGATGTTCAAATCCTCGGGCGTCACGCCGGCGGCATGAAAATATTCGTCCACCACCTCCCGCGTACCCGATCCCACCTCGCGGGTCACATACGGCTGATGGGAAAGCTGCGCGGGAGTCACCGCCGGCAGCGGGGAGAATTCATGACCCGGCGGACAAATCATGACCAATTCGTCGTTGCAGCAGACTTCCGCCTGAAGATGGGAATGTTGACAAGCGGCCTCGATCAGGCCGATATCCAAGGAATGATCGGCCACCTTAGAGACGACGTTTTCCGAATTGGCCACCATCAGCCGGGCATGCACTTGAGGATAAAGATTCTTAAACTCCCCCAGCATGCGCGGCAGCAAATACTCGGCGATGGTCGTGCTCGCACCCAGCATGAGCGTGCCGCTGACCTGGCCGGTCAGTTCGCCCAGCCGGGTCTCCATTTCAGCCGTCAGATCAAGAATGCGCTCGGCGTAATTGAGCGCGATTTCTCCCGCCGATGTTAGGGAAATTTTACTGTGATTTCGCTCGAACAAGCGAGTATTGAAGTGTTCTTCCAACTGCTTGACTTGGAAAGTCACCGCCGGTTGGGTCATAAATAGCAATTCGGAAGCTTTAGTAAAGCTTAGTTGCTTAGCGACGGTATAGAAAACCTGTAATCGGCGATCTGCCATGTTTACTACGCAAAATAATTTGCCGGGGGATGAAAGCCCACCATTCAACCATAAATTACACTTGATGTGTAGATAAATTTCTTTAGTGCCGCCTGCCGGCGGGTGGAAAGCGCATGACGCTATTCTCCCTTTCGTGTTATAAATCCCTCTCCTTCAACGTTGAGAAGCAACCGCGATACGCCGGTGCCGCCATAGATGAATCTTGGCTTTTTCATTATCCTCGCTGCGCAGTTTTTATCTGCGCTAGCCGATAACTCCCTGCTGTTTGCCGCCATCGCCCTACTCCAGCAGTACCAGGCGCCCGCTTGGCACACGCCGCTGCTCCAGGAATTTTTTGTCATTGCCTACATTTTGTTGGCCCCCTTTGTCGGGCCGTTCGCCGACGCCCTACCGAAAGGGCGGGTAATGTTTATCAGCAACGCGATTAAATTCGTCGGCTGCATCGCCATGCTAATGGGCCTTCAGCCACTGTACGCCTATGGCGTTGTCGGCATCGGCGCCGCCGCCTATTCTCCCGCCAAGTACGGCATCCTCACCGAATACCTGCCGCCGCGCCAGCTTGTCGCCGCCAACAGTTGGATGGAAGGCGCTACGGTGCTCGCCATTATCCTCGGCGCGATTATCGGCGGCGTCCTGGTCAGCCCGGTGAATTTTTCCCAGTGGTTCGACGGCACCCCGGTCGCCAAGCATTTTCTCGCGCCGCAATTCGCCATCGTCATCATCACCCCCCTCCACCTCGCGGCGGGCTTGTGCAATCTTTATATCCCACACTTGCCCATCGACCATAAACCGCCCAAAAAAAATCCGCTGTTTCTACTGCACGATTTTTGGCATGCCTTCAGGCTATTGTGGCGTGACCCGCTGGGAATGATCTCGCTGGCGGTCACCACGCTGTTTTGGGGCGTAGGCGCCACCATGCGGCTGGTCGTGATCGTATGGGCGGCGTTCGCCCTGCAATTCAATCTAGAGCGCGCCACCCAGCTCACCGCCGTGGTCGCCGTCGGCATCGCGATCGGCGCGGTCATTGCGGGCCGCTACATTAAACTGGAAAACTCGGTCAAGGCAATGCCCGCCGGTATCGCCATGGGGATAACGCTGATTGCGATCACGTTCGTCCACGACTGGCGTCTGGCCGCGGCGGCCTTGCTCTTCCTGGGCGCGCTGGGCGGCTTCTTCGTTGTGCCGATGAACGCCCTATTACAACATCGCGGCCACCTGCTAATGGGCGCCGGTCATTCCATCGCAGTACAAAATTTTAATGAAAACATCGGCATCTTAGTCATGATCGGTATCTACACGTTGATGATTAAGGAAGGGTTGCACATCACCACCATCATGATGATTTTCGGCCTATTTATCAGCGCCAGCATGGCCTTTATCTACCGCCGCCACCAGACGCTCATCCGCCAAAGCGAACACTAAACCGCGGCTGAGGGCGGCTTACCCTGCGCATCCAGTTCAGCAAGCGTCAAGCAGCGGTTCGGTCAAACGCGCCATGGTCTCCCGCGCCAGGCATAAATCCTCCCAAGCCTTCGCTTTGTCCTGCAGGCTGCGCAGCAAATACGCAGGGTGATAAGTCACAATCAGCGGCACACCCTGGTAGTCATGGAGCCGTCCGCGCAAACTCGCGATACTCTGTTCACGCCCCAACAGCGTCTGCGCAGCGAATTTTCCCAACGTGACAATTAACCGGGGCTGGATCAGTTCGATTTGACGCTTGAGGTAAGGCTCGCAGTGCGCCACTTCCTGGGGCTGGGGATTGCGGTTGCCCGGCGGACGGCATTTCAGCACGTTGGCGATATATACATCGTCGCCGCGCCGCAGCCCGATACTCTTCAGCATGTTATCCAATAACTTGCCCGCTTGCCCCACGAACGGTTCGCCCCTGGCGTCTTCCTCCGCGCCGGGCGCTTCGCCGACGAACAGCCAGTCCGCTTGTGCGTCTCCCACGCCGAATACGGCTTGAGTGCGAGTGCGATGCAGCGCGCACGCGCGGCAAGCCGCTACT
>DOVS01000151.1 GCA_003519965.1 Betaproteobacteria bacterium | reverse complement strand
GGACGGTCTAGCGATGGTGCGGGAATTCGACGCCTATGCCTTAGCCCATAATTTCGGCGATACCCTGCGGCGGCAAAACGAGCACTACTATCGGAAAATTCACCTGGGCGCTACGGCGCCGGCGCATCATGAAGAAGGCATCGCCTCGGCCCACGACCGCATGAGTTTTAAGCACGAAATCACGCCGCAAGACTTAGAAACCGATGCGTTCGGCAAAGGATTGTTTCTCGATCGCCGACTGGATGCGTCCGGGAACGCGACTCCCTTGACGGATTATCGCTGGGACGGCGACACAGGGCCGGATAGCGAAACGGCGTTCAGTCTCGCGCTAGAGGCGGGCGCCGTAACCAAGACGCTTCGGCTTCACGCCCACGGCATGTCGGCGCGTTATCAATTCGCCGGCGTGCACGGCGACGGCTTCGCCACCGAAATCAATCTTGCCATGCCGAGTTGCGACGGTCCCGCCGGCCGCTATCTACTGGGTAAAAAAATTCTCGGCGGGTTCGGCGAGCGCTGGGAGCTGGATCAATTAGATGAATTGATCCTGGAAGACGAGATTCTTGGCGGCCAAGTGCGGCTGCAAATCAGCCAGCCCGCGCGCCTATTCGCCACGCCCCACTTTACCGTATCCCAATCGGAAGCGGGATTCGAGAAAATCATGCAGGCAGTGACACTGTATTTGCAATGGCCGATGAGCGACTTGCAGCAAACATTGACGATCGACCTCACGGTCGCGGCGCTGGGGAAAACGACGGATCGCCCGTGACGCGGCGTCGGCCCATGAGGTAAACTAGCCGTTTTACCTGCGGATTTATTTATGTCTGATGAGAAAGTCGGCAAGCACAAGGCCGTTTACCTTACCTACTCGATCCTCGACGACCAGGGGACCGTTTTCGAGCAATCCGATCTTCCCGTCGGGTATATCCATGGAGGCGGCAGCGAGCTATTCGAAAAGATCGAAACCGCGCTAGAGGGAAAAACGGTCGGCGAGCGGGTGGAAGTGACGCTAACGCCGGAAGAAGGCTTTGGCGAGCGCCGTCCCGAACTGACCTATACCGACGATCTCGACAATGTCCCTCCGGAATTTCACCGCATCGGCGCCGAAGTGGAATTCCAGAACGACGAAGGGGAGACCTTGCTATTTACCGTCAGCCATATCGAGGACGGCAAGCTGACCATCGACGCCAACCACTCGCTCGCCGGGAAAACAGTGACCTTTGTCGTGAATGTCTCGGCCGTGCGCGACGCATCCCGCGAGGAAATCGCCAACGGCGCACCGTTCGACAGCATGCCCCCGCAGATGCATTAACCGCGTCTAGCGCATTAGCGCCATCAGCTTGGCAAAGGCTTCGTCGAACAGCTTGACGCCTTCCTGCTGAAGCTGTTCGCCCACCTCGTCGAGATCGACGCCCAAATTTCCCAGCGCCTGATAACGCGCCTCGGCTTCATCCAACCCTTCGGTTAACACGGAACTCACCCGGCCATGATCGCGGACCGCCGCAATCGTGGCGTCCGGCATCGTATTAATGGTTTCCGGGCCGATGAGCGGTTCGACGTAAAGCACATCGCTATATGCGGCGTTCTTGGCGCCGGTGCTCGCCCACAACAGATATTGCGGACGGCCGCCCGCATCGCGCATTTCGCTGAAACCATCGCTGTGAAATACCCGTAAATAACGCTGATAGGCGAGCTTTGCCATGGAAACGGCGGCCTGGCCGCGCAGCGCCAGCGCCTGCGGCGAACCGAGCGTCTCCAGCCGCTTATCCACCAACGTGTCCACCCGGCTGAGAAACACGCTGGCCACCGCCTTGATCGGACGCGGGGAATTACCCTTGCTCGCCCACTGGCGCAAACCGCGAAGATAACTGTGCGCGACATTCTCTACATGCCGCAAGGAAAACATCAGCGTCACATTCACATTAACACCGTCGCCGATGAGCCGTTCGAACGCCCGGATTCCCTCGGGTGTGGCAGGCACTTTAATCAGCAAGTTATCGCGGCCGACCAAACCCGCCAGCCGGTGCGCTTCGCTAATTGTTTGCTCCTCGTCGTACGCGAGAAGGGGAGAGACCTCCAAACTGACGTAGCCGTCGTCGCCCTCGCTCTGCTCGAATACCGGGCGCAGCAAATCGCACGCCGCCTGAATATCGGGAACGGCCAACCGTTCATAACGCGCATTTTCGTCTAAGGGCAAGGCTTTCAGCTTCTCCAGCTCCTCCCGGTAATAGGGACTTTCGGACACCGCTTTGTAAAAAATGCTGGGGTTGGACGTGACTCCAGAAACGCCATCCTGCTGGATAAGGTTTTTTAACGTATTTTCTTGCAGCAAGGTGCGCGACAAATTGTCGAGCCAGATGTGCTGGCCGGTGCGTTTGATCTCCAGCAAAGGGTTCATAGTGCTCTCCTCAATTCAGGTAATACGGCTAAATTAATCGCGATTAACACGCTAAGCCGCCGCTGATTGCGGCAAGCGCCGCCTTTCCGGCAAAGTTGCGAAACCGAGGCGGGCGCTTTATGCGTTCCCGTGACCGGCATACGGTATCATAGCCCAACGGTTAAATTGTAGTTTGAAAGACAGCGATTGGCATCGATTGTTCATCCGCCGCTATTTATTCGTTAATTCGCGTCGTTCCAGAAAACAGCGCGCGACCAAACCACGGCGCATGCGGCATAATACAACAACGGCTATCCCGGCGAACGTCAAGATCCGTCCCGGACGGCGGGCGCCGGAGGAACGCATCGCTGCGCTTGGCCGCTAAATGCGCCGGTCAGCACGGCGTCCGGCCCGAACCAATGCGCTTCGCTATGCTTCCGGCCATTTTGATCAGAAGGAGGACGCACCAATGCTCTCAGCGCTAAAAGCGCTCAATCGCCTACGAGAAGGGAACCGCCGCTTCGCGTCGGACACCGGCGGCCGTGGCGCATCCGCTAGCCAAGAACGCCGTGACGCGCTGGTGACAGGCCAATCGCCATTCGCCATTATCCTCGGTTGCTCGGACTCGCGCGCGCCCGCGGAAATCATCTTCGATCAAGGTTTGGGCGATTTATTCGTGATCCGCGTAGCCGGCAACATCGTTGCGCCGTCTCAAATCGGCAGCATCGAGTTCGCGGCGGAACGCTTCGGCACCCGCCTTGTCGTGGTCTTGGGGCACTCTCGGTGCGGCGCCGTCCTCGCAACGCTGGAAGAACTCGAACGCCCGACGGAAAATCGCTCGCCGAATCTCCGTTCGATTGTCGACCGCATCCGTCCCGCCGTGGAAACGCTAGTGGCGGTGCGGCCCCGGCAGAACCCGCATGCGCTGTTGCGGCACGCTGTCCGCGCGAACATTCGCGCATCCGTAGACCGCTTGCGGCGTGGATCGCAGGTGATCGAACAACTGATTCAGCACGACGGATTGCTTGTCGTGGGCGCGGAGTATTCGCTGGAAACAGGTATTGTGGATTTTTTCGATGACCCGCCGGAAGCCGCGCAACACGCCGTGGCGAACGAATCGCACTCGACGCGCGCCTAGGCGCCGACATAATAATCGGGAGAAAAAAGCCAGCCCCATACCGACCCCCTTGGCGCAATGGAGCGAGCGCTATAGCGCAACGCTCCTAATGCTGGTCATATTGGCGGCTGGCTGCGAAGATTTTCTGGCGGTTGATTTTTCGGCGTTACCACTTTCCAAGCCGTGTTGACGAGATTGAACGGGCATGAGACTAGACGATTCACCGCGCAAACAAATGTCCGCGCGGTGAATAACTCCTGGAGATTACTTAGCTTGCGCGGCCATAAAATATTCATCATGCCTTTCTCAAGGCGATATTTTTAATCAGAAAGCACGGTATACGTTGGTTTTTCCAGTGCGCCCCCGTTCATCCGGCCGGCCTCGTGCAGAATATAGAGCGCGCCCGACGCATCAAAAGATTGCATTTCAGATACGAAAAGGCCGCCGCGCTTGCGCTGCTGGCGGCGCGCCCCGCACCAGAACCGTATCGGGATGAAGGCGGCCTTGACCGCCTGTTAGGGACCGGTAGCGACCCAGCGATTAGCCGCCGTATTTTGCAACACGCGAAGGATATTGCCGTCCGATAGCCTAATCACTACCGTTTCCTTAAGATTTTCGATCGTGGTCACGGCGTCCTTGCCGTGATTGACCACAGCCAGTCCGCTCAGCCTGTTGGGCCCATTCGCATTTGCCGCTACTGGGATTCCACCCAGATAGGCGTCATCGCGTGCGGACAACACTAGGATGTGTCCTGAGAAACCAGCGCCATAGACTTTTAGCCCATCCGGACTGACGGCCAATTGCATGATTCCCGCCGCCGCGCCGAGGATATTCCGGTAACTGAAGGCGGGGTCCTTCTCCGGCGTAGGAATGGCGACGATTTTACCCGTGTGCGGGTTTAACACGCTGACGACCCCGGTTTTCATATTGGCCGAGAACACTTGTCCATGCGCCCACACCAGATCGCCGGAACGTTTAATGGGGAATTTGTGTACGATTCGGCCCGCAGGCAATCGAATCTCGGTCAGATGGGCGCTCATATTGCCGCCAACGAACGCAAAACGTCCGTCAGGGCTCAATGCAATTGCGTTTCCGCCCACCGGCAGGATAAATAGCCGGGAATGCCCAGAACCGGTCGAATACGCCGCCAGCTTCTTGCCGGACAATACCAGCAGCATCCGATTGTTTGGCGTAACGCGCGCGACGCGTCCGCCGGATAAGCTGTTGAAATGACCGACCGTCCTTAGCGTGCGTGGATTCAGCAAATACGTGACGCCTGCTACCGTTGGCACATAAGCGATGCGCTCGAGGGAATCGTAGGCGGGATAAAAGCTATTACCCGACGGAGTATGCGGCGTACCGAAAGTGGTGGTCATCACGATTCCAGCACCAGGTTTCACAGACGCCGCCCGTCCCGGCCCCGGACCTCTGGGAGGGGACGGGAATACGCCGAGCAGCGTATCTTGCGGCGCAACGCTAAGGCTTCCGGCGGCAGCAGGCGCCAGGGCGCTTATTAAGCATCCATAGGTGAATAAACCAATGATGGCCGAGCGGAGAACTCTGTTCGTTTTCATTGTGCATCCTTGGGTTGTAAGGTTACTAAAAGAATGGCGGAACGTTTCCCTCGGCAACGGGTTTTACTTACCTGCTGTTGTACGGCGCGGAACGCTTTCCCGGCGCGGCGCCGTCGATAGTGGCGGTATTCGCGCCGCGCTCCCGCTGCACAAAGGTCTTCTGACTTATGTCGTTAAGATGGCTTTCCCCACTAAATCTAGACTAATCCAGGGAAAACGGCGCCGTATTTTCTCTGCCGCCTATCCGCCACAGG
>DOVS01000222.1 GCA_003519965.1 Betaproteobacteria bacterium | reverse complement strand
CGCGACAGCAGGCCGCCGGCGATTGCATCGGTGCTGGCCTCGGCGAGCGGCAATTCCCGCAGTAATTGCGCTTCGGCCTGACGCAGCTCGTGGGGCGAGACCGGCGTGCGCCGCATCGCCTTCAGATCGCGCACGATAATCGCTCGCGCCCGGGAAACGTTGGGCGGATCGCAGGCGTAATCCACGCGGTAAATCGCGCGCCGCCGGCTGACCTGGAAGGCGGTGGAGACGTAATACACCAGGCCGTTCTTTTCCCGCAGGTCGCGGTAGAGCCGGCTGGCGTAGAAGCCGCCGCCCAATACCCGGTTGCCGAGTTGCAGCGCGTAATAATCGGGGTTGTAGCGGTTTAATCCCAGAGTTTCCGCGAGGGTGACTTCATCCTGCACGCGGCTCCTATCCGGCACGGCGGTGACGGACGGTGCGTTGGGCGGCACTCGCGGCAGCAGCGTGCGCGGTTTCGGGCCGGCGGCGCGCCAGCCGCCGAAATGCTTCTCTATTTCCGCCTTGGCGCGGCGCGGCGTGATCTTGCCGATGACCACGATAGTGGTGAGATCGGGGCGGAACACGCGGTGGTAATAGCGTTTCACCGCCGTCAACGTGAGCGCCGACACCGTGGCGGGCGTCGCTTGGCGTAACGCCGGGTCGTTTTTCGGGAACAACGCGGCGTCAAGGGCGCGCCGGGTCAGGTAATCCGGGCTTTGCAGACGGCCCGCCACGCTCGCGGCCGTTTGCCGCCGCACGATGTCGAACGCCGCCGCCGGTAGAGCGGGATGGAGTTCGTCATCGGCGAGCAGCATCAAGCCGCGGTCCAAATGGTCGCGCAGCACCTGAAGCGAAAAGTCTGTGCCGGCGGAGGCGTCCGCGCCGATATCGTCCAGCGCCTTATGGTACGCGAGCCGGTCGAGGGAGGTGGTGCCGTAAGAAAACAGTCGATCCAGAATGCCGGCGACGCCTTCTTGTCCCTTTGGCGCTTCCAGGGCCGGGTTATTTCGGATATGGCCGTAGACGCTGACCGTGTTGCTGATTGCCTCGGGCTGGACGATCAACTGAATGCCATTGGCCAGCGTGTAAACCGTGGGGTGCACCGTGGACTTTGGAATCGTCAGGCGGCCGAGGGCGTTTTTCGCCCATCGCGGCAGCGTCACCGGCTTCACATGTTGCGGGGTGAACGATTCCTTGCCGCCAAAATGCTTGCGGGACAGCGGTTTGCCCGATGCTTGCGGCGTAAGGATGGCGGAAATAGCGTGATTCAGGTCCAGCGCGCGGCGGGCGACACGGTTAACGTCGGCTACCGTCACCCGCTCAATCGCTTGTACATTATCGTCGGGGGAATGGCGGCCTTCCACCGCCAGCGCTTGAGACCAGGCGTCCGCCAAACCGGACACCGAATTCCGGCGGAACGCCGCCGCCGCCATTTCACGGCGCTTCGCGGCGGCCACCAAGTCGGGGGAAACCCCGCGGCGCACCGTGGCGGTGAGAATGCGGTGGATGTCCTTGAGTAAATCGTGCGCTGGCGCACCTTTGGGGAAGGCCGCCACGGCGTAGCCCAAGCCCGCGCCGGGCAGGGCGTTTATGGAAAAGCCGGCGAATAGCGCCTTGCCTGCCGGCACGAGGCCGTAGAGTTCGCCCCGCTGGTTGCTGAGTACATCGGCCAGTACTTGAGCGGCGGCGTAATCCGGGCTATCCGATCCCGGCAGGCGGAAGGCGATGACCGCCAAGCCGTAGGGCAAGTCGGTTTTCAGGTCGAGGGACGCGGGCTGCACCGCTTGCAGGTGAATTGCGGGACGCGGCGGCAGCTTTTTGGCGGGGATGCCGCTGAATAGCGCCTTAACTTTAGCAAGCGCCGCTTGCGGCCGGACATCGCCGGCAATGACGAGGACAGCGTTGTTGGGCGCGTACCAGGCGTCGTGAAAACGCCGGAGCATGGCGCCGCTGGTGCGGTTGAACGAAGGGCGCGTGCCGAGGGCGTCGTGGGCGTAGGGCGTGCCCTTGAATAACGCGGCGAGCAGTTGGGTGTAGAACACATACTGCGGGTTGGACAAGTCTTGGGCGACTTCTTGCTCGATCGCGCCACGTTCCTTACCCCATAGCGCGTCGGTGCTCAGCACGCCGCGCATGCGGATGGCCTCGATATGCAGCGCGGCGTCCAGATCCTCGGCGGGAACGGTAAAAAAATACTGCGTCACCGTTTGCTGGGTGTCGGCGTCGAACGCGCCGCCCATGGCGGTGGTGAGACTGGCCAGTTGGTCCGCCGACAAGCCGGGGCTGCCGCGGAACATCATGTGCTCCAGGGCGTGGGCGGCGCCGGGGAAGCCCGGCGGCGCTTCGTTGGAGCCCACGAGATAATTGATTTCGGTGGTGACCACCGGCGCCAGCGGATTATGCACAATGACCACCCGCAGGCCGTTCGCCAAGGTCGCGCGCAGCACATCGGTTCGCGAGCCGGCGGCGGGCGCCGCTTGCGCGGCGAATGCGGTGGTTAGCATTAAGACGGCGGCGGCGCGTTGCAGCCAAGCGGGGAAAAAACAGCGGCGGTTTGCCGTCCGGGAATGCGCGGAGCGGAACGTCTTCACAAGGCTTATTCTCCAAAAGGGTTAGGTAACGGCGTGCTGTTTAGCGCGATTCGCCGCCGGCTCATCCTAGGACTCTGTTGGCCGCGTCAAGTTCCACAGGGCGCGCGGGTTTGCATGTCATACTTTGTCCTACATCACTTTCAGGATTCTCCCGATATTCTCCCGCTACGGTTATTACCTATCCTAAGCGATTGGTCTACGGGGAAGAGGGACGTTCGCCGTGGAGGGGGGAAACGCAGGATTAATCCGTTGGAAAATGAAGACGATGGTGGATGATGGTGGAAGTGTAAGGCATTCCGGCCGCCAGCAGTTAATTGCGCGCCAGGGAAAGGCGGCGTCGGCGGCTGTCCCTCTCCGTCAAAATTGGCTCGATCTTAACGTACTTCCCGATATTCTAGACAACTTTTCGGCGGCGACCGGTTTGGCCGCAAGCCTTGCCGCTCCCGGCACCGGGGAAATTTTAATGCAATCCGGCGGGGAAGATGTTTGCGCCCGGTTTCACCGGGTGAACGCCCAGTCGGCGCGGCAGTGCACTGCCGATTGCGAAGGATTGCTTGCCGAATTGCCGCAAGATCCGGGTCGGATTCATCTAAAGCGCTGCCACATGCGGTTAACCAATGGCGCGACGCCGCTGATTATCCAGGGCGCGCATGTGGCTGATCTATATGTCGGCCACGCCCTATTGGAGTCGCCCGACATCGACTGGTTCCGGCAACAAGCCGAATGTTATGGATTCGACCAGCGCAATTACCTAGCATCGCTGAAAAAAATGGAGGTGGTCGGGCCGGACCAGTTTCAGCGCGCGCTCTCGTTGCTCAGCCGGTATATGACGATGATGGTGGAGCTTGGCTTGCAGAATCTCGCCGGCCAGCAAGGCGAGCAGGCGTTGCGGCGGAGCGAGGCGCGTTACCGTCAACTGGTGGAAGGCGCGCCCGAGGGTGTTTTGCTGCATTGCGACGGGCGGATCGCGTTTGCTAACGTGGCGGCGGTGAAAATGGCCGGGGTGGACGACGCCGCAGCGCTGATCGGACAGCCAGTGGAGCAACTGATTGTTTTTCCCGATGAATGGTCGGGCGCGCCAACGGCGGAAGGCGGCGTTGGCGGCGAGGGCGCCTTGTTGCGGCGCGACGGCGCTAGTTTTGCGGTGGAGGCGTCATCCGCGCCGCTTACCGTCGACGGCCGCGAGATGGTGCGGCTGACGGTGCATGCCGCCGTCCGCCGCCAGGAGGCAAGCGGCCAAACCGTCGCCGAAGCGCCATACCGCGCTCTGGCGGAGCAGACGCTGGTCGGCGTGTACCTCATTCAAGATGGACGATTGGCTTATGTTAATCCCTGGATTGAGAAAACCCTGGGCTACCGCTTAGAGGAACTCAACGCCATGGACTCGATTTTCGAGGTCATTTGTCCCGAGGACCGGGCGCGGCTGACGGGTGCGGCGGATAATATTCATTATCGCTTCGGCGTCGTGGCCCGCAATGGCGAGCGGCTGGAGATCGAAGCGCTGGGGCGCGCCATGGCGTTCAACGGCCGGCCGGCGGCAATTGGCGTCGCGGTGGATATTACCGCCCGGTTGCGCGCCGAGCGGGCGTTGCGCCAGAGCGAAACCCGCTTCAAGGCGATTTTCGACAACGCCCCGGTCGGAATCGGTCTGATGCATGACGCCAGCGGGCGCTACACTCAGGTCAACCACCGCTGGAGCGAAATGCTGGGTTATACCGCCGAGGAGTTGTTGCAATTAACCCATCTCGATGTCACCCATCCTGGCGACCGGGCGAAAAGCCGCTCGTTGCGTAACCAGTTAATCAATGGGAAAAAAGCATTTTACCGGTTGGAAAAGCGCTTCATTCGCAAGGATGGCACGCTGTTCTGGGGCAATGCGCAAGTCGCCGTGATTCGCGGCGCGAACGGCGATCCTGGCGTGACGGTCAGCATGGTGACCGATATCACCGAGCTTAAACGCACCGCAGAGCAGTTGCAGGAAAGCGAGGAGCAACTCCGCACGCTGATTAACGCGACGCCCGACGCGATTCTTTTTAAAGATGGCGAAGGCCGCTGGCTGCACGCAAACCAAGCAGTGCTACGGCTGTTCGGCCTGGAAGCCGCGTCCTATCAAGGAAAAACCGACGCCGAACTGGCTGCCCACGCCCATCCGCTATACCGTAAGGCGCTGCGCAGCTGCGATGTTTCCGATCGCCAGGCGTGGGAATGCGGCGAGCCATTCAAAGTGGAGGAAGTCATTCCCATGCCGGACGGCGGCCAGCGGATATTACAAACGGTAAAGGTGCCGCTTTATCAGGCAGACGGCATGCGTCATGGTTTGTTGGCGTTAGGCCACGACATCACCGATTTCCGCCGGGCCGAGCAAGCGTTACGCGACCAGTTCGAGTTGTCGCAAGCCCTGCTGAAAGCGCAGTCGGACATGGGCGAGGGCATATTTATTATCGAGTCGGGGCGGGTCGTGTACGCCAACGAGGCGCTGTGCCGCCTGTATGACTATACTGTGGAAGAGATTCTGGCGTTGAAATCTTACGCGCTGCTTATTCATCCCGACGACCGGCGCTGGGTCATGGATAATCACCACCGCCGCTTGACCGGCGAGCCGGTCGACAGCCGCTATGAAATCAGCATCGCCACCCGCAACGGCGAGCGCCGCGAGGTTGAAATCGCCATCGCGCCGCTGGCGATCGGCGGTATTGTGCAGATCGTGGTTGTCATGATCGACATTAGCGAACGCAAGCACAACGAGGAAAAGCTGCGCTTGGCGGCGGAAGTGTTCAATACCGCGTCGGAGGGAATCATCGTGACCGATGCGGAGAGCCGCATCATTACCGTCAATCCGGCGTTCGTGCGGATTACCGGTTACCAGGAAAGCGAAGTGCGGGAGCATTCGCCGCGCTTTCTGTCCTCCAGCCGCCACGGCTCGGCGTTTTTCCGCCGCTTGTGGACGCGGCTCAAACGTTATGGCCGATGGCAGGGAGAAATCTGGGAGCGGCGCAAAAGTGGGGAGCTCTTTCCCGCCTGGCTATCGATCAGCCAAGTGAAGGACGCCAAGGACGAAGTCGTCAATTATGTGTCGATATTGTCCGATATCACCGAGCGTAAGGCGAACGAGGAACGAATGGCGCGGCTCGCCCACTTCGACCACCTGACCGATCTGCCCAACCGCCTGTTGTTTCGCGAGCGGCTGGAACAGGCGTTGCTGCGCAGTCAGCGTAGCGGCGAACTCGTGGGCGTTATGTTTATCGACCTGGACTCCTTCAAGCAGGTCAACGATACGCTGGGGCACGATATCGGCGATTTGCTGCTGCAAGCCGTCGCCACGCGCTTTTCCGCCTGCATGCGGCGCGGCGACACGGTGTCCCGGCTGGGCGGCGACGAATTCGTCGTGTTGCTGCAAAATGTGCGCGAAAGGCGCAGCGTGGTTCGTGTCGCGGAGAAAATATTGCAAGCGCTGGTTTCCCCCTTCGACATTAGCGGCCGCGCGCTGAGCATTTCCGCCAGCATCGGCATCGCTGTCGCGCCGATGCACGGCGCCGATCCCGCCGGCCTGATGAAAAGCGCCGACGTGGCGATGTATCAGGCCAAGGCGCGCGGGCGGAATAATTTTCAATTTTTTAGTCCGCCGCCGGACGCTTGATTTCGTTAGGTATCGTAATGGAAGCCATCGATCCCTTGGCGGCCGCTCCGGCGCCTCATCTCGTTTCTGCATCCCCGGAAATATTCGTCGGCTGCCAGCCGATTTTGGACCGGCGTCAGCGGTTGCTGGCCTACGAGCTGTTGTTCCGCTCCAGCGAATCCAACCGCGCACGGGTGCGGGATAATCTCCAGGCGACCTCCCAAGTGATCGTCACGGCCTTTAGCGAAGTCGGTATTGGCTCTGCGCTCGGCCATAGCCGCTGCTTTATCAATGTGGACGAGTGCTTGCTATTGAGCGAAATGGTGGAATTGCTGCCTGCCGACCGGGTGACGCTGGAATTGCTCGAATCGGTGCCGCCGAGCAAGGCGGTCGTTGACCGTTGCCGTGCGCTTCGGCAGTGCGGCTTCCGGTTCGCTTTGGACGACTTTATCTATCATCCGTCGTATGAAGCGCTCCTCGAGGTCGTCGACCTCGTCAAGCTCGACCTGATTCAACTCAAGAACGGCAAGCTCGCGCCGACGGTCGACCGGCTTAAGCGCTGGCCGTTGAAATTACTAGCGGAGAAGGTGGAAAGCCACCGGGCGTTTGGCCAGTGCCTGGCGTTGGGATTCGGCTTGTTTCAGGGGTATTATTTCGCTCGCCCCCATCTATTGGTTAGCAGGCGTATCGATCCGGCAAAGGCGACGGTGCTGAATTTACTGAAATTAGTCGCCGGCGAAGCGGAAACCGGGATATTGGAGCAAGAATTCAAGCGCGATCCGGTGCTGTGCGTTAGCTTGTTGCGGTTGGTGGCTTCGGTGGGGATCGGGCTGCGCGTTCATCCAACCTCGATTCGCCAGGCAATCGCCGTGCTGGGCCGACAGCAACTGCAACGCTGGCTGCAATTACTACTGTACGCCAAGCCGGGGGCCGCCGCCGCCGCCGACCCGCTGCTCCGCTTGGCCGCCACCCGGGGAAAATGGATGGAGTTGCTATCCGTTATCCTGTCCAACGGTGAGGATGATTTTACCGATCTCGCCTTTATGACGGGTATTTTTTCTCTGCTCGACGCCTTGTTCGGCGTTGCACTGGAAGATATCGCATTCTCCCTCGATCTGACTCGCGAGGTGAAGGCGGCGCTGCTGGCGCGCGACGGAGAGTTAGGCGCGATGCTGTCCTTGGTCGAGCAATGGGAGCGCGGCGATTTTGGGCAAGCGGTCGAATTGGCGGCGTCCCTACGGCTGACGGGGGCGCAAATGGCTCAGGCGCAAACCGAGGCGCTGCGCTGGTCCGGCGAAATCGGCCGGGCGGTCGATGGCGCGGACTAAGCCGCCGGTGCGCGGCGAGGCGCCCGGCTGCTGCTAAAAGCGTTTGTCGTCCATCAATTCGCTGCAATCCACCCGGTATTGACGCGGGTCGCGGTCGATCATCAAGTTATCTTCCACGTAATCCAGCCGTTCGTAACGCTGAAGCATGGAAAGCCCGGTCAAATCGACTGCAACGGCCTGCACGCGCGCACCGCTGGTTTTTTCGACTAAATAGACGTTGCCCGTGTTTCTTTTCATTCAGAATCGGTGTGTGTCAGCTCGCAGGATGTCTCATGTCGTTCGCTCGGGCGGCGGCGGTTAACCGGCCGCGCCGTGGCGGCGAAGCCAAGCGGGATCGGCCACCCACTGCACCGCCCTAATCTGTGGCTGGGCTAAGACGATGCGGCGCGCCTCTTGTTGCATGCGCGTTAAGGTTTTCTCGGCGCGAACCACCGCCGGGTCGGCTGCCGGTTTGCCGCGCAGCGACGGCGTGATCGCCGCCACCACTGCGGCGGATGGTGCGACGGCGGGCGTCGCCATGACCGCGACCGCGCCGTTCAGCCGTACGACCCGGAAGGGATAGGGATAATTGAGCAGATGGGTGTCGGCGCGTAGGCTCAGCGCATGATTAATCCGCTCCAGTTGCGGGTTGGGTTGGCGCACATTCCATAAGGTAATCGCGCCGATAGCGACGGCGGCGAGAAACAAGGGTAGGCGTATGTTAGATAGCATGAAGTCTCCTAAATCGTACTGAACTATTGGTGGTATTGACGCGCACGGGCGCGGTCTGTATTGAATAGGTATACCGCTTTTTGCTTACCTGGTGCTTACAAACGCGGAGACGCCCGCGCATCCCCATTTTTACCGGCGCGTTGGGAATGGGCGGCGATAGTGCAAAATTTGGCGATTCTGGGTAGTAGCCGCCGCAATATCCGGTCGGCGGCGCGCACGCCGCCGTAGGGCGTTGCTTCTGGTGCGGGTTCGCTGGCGCTGAATGTGTGCGTGGCGATGACTTCGCCGGAAACCATGTTCGTCAATTGGATGCGGAGGTCGATCCGCATCCGGCTGGGACGAGCGGTGAAGTCTTGGGCTAAACGCAGAAGATGAGTATCCAGCCGAAAATCGGCGCGCGCCGCGCCAGTGGCGGCGACAACCGCGCGAAAGCCGCCGTTGCGCGATAACGCATGCACCAGCAATGGCGCTAGCATGCGCGCCGGCGCGTCGATCCAGCGGCTGTGGCTGAAGAACGCCAACTCGCCATGGCGGAGCGAATACGCCATCCGCGGGCCGTCGAAGCC
>DOVS01000226.1:294-3407 GCA_003519965.1 Betaproteobacteria bacterium | reverse complement strand
GGGGGGCGGCGGTGGTTTATATGCGTTCGATTCATCAGTTGGCGGAAGACTTGGCGACCCAGCAGCCGACGGTGATGATCGCCGTTCCCCGTATTTTCGAGCGTTTTTTGGGGCGTATCGAACAGGCGCTGGCCGCTTCCACGGTGAAGCGCCTGTTGTTTTACGCGACCACGCGCATCGGCTGGCGCCTGTCCCGGGGCCGCGCGGGTTTCGTGGAGCGGGTGGCGTATCCTTTGCTGCGCCGGCGAGTGGCCGCGCCCGTTTTGGCGCGGTTGGGCGGCAAGCTGCGTTTTGCGGTGTCCGGCGGCGCGCCGCTGGAATCGCGGGTGGCGTCCGCCATCGTCGGTTTGGGATTGCCGCTGATTCAAGGGTACGGGTTGACCGAAGCGTCGCCGGTCGTGTGCGCTAACCAGTGGGGCGGCAACGATGACCCGCTATCCGTCGGCCCGCCGTTGCCGGGCGTGGATATTCGACTGAATCTGGCGCATGAACTCTTGGTGTACGGGCCGTCGGTTATGCGGGGATACTGGAACAATCCGGAAGCCACGCGCGCCGTGGTCGACAGCGACGGCTGGCTCAATACCGGCGATCTGGCCGAAGTGCATGCGGGACGGGTTTATATCAAGGGGCGCTCCAAGGACATCCTGGTGTTGTCCAACGGCGAGAAAGCGTCGCCCGACGATATCGAAACCGCCATTTTGGACGATCCCTTGTTCGAGCAAGTGATGGTGGTGGGAGAGGGCCGCCCTTTTTTCGTGTTGCTGGCGGTCAGCGCCGAGCGGGACGCGCGTAAATTACTTCGGCACGCCAATGCCAGGGTGAAGCATTTGCCGCGCCATTGCCGGCTGCGGCGGGTGATCGCCCTGCATGAGCCGTGGACGCTGGAGGCGCGGTTGTTGACGCCTACGCTGAAGGTCAAGCGGGATGCCGTTTATCATTGTTTTCAAGGGTTGATCGACGACGCTTACGCCCGCCGCTGAGGCGGCGCGCGCCGCGCTCTTTTCCACGCGCGGCGGTCCCCCGGCGATTAGAATGGCTTGACCACCACCAGGATGACGATCGCCGTGAGGATCAGCACCGGCAATTCGTTGAACCAGCGGTAGAAAATGTGGCTGTGGGTGTTGCGGCCACGGGCGAAGTCCGCCATGAGCTTGCCGCAATACAGATGATAGGCGACCAGCAGCGCCACCAGGACGAGCTTCGCCTGGAGCCAGCCGCCGTGGAAGCCATACCCGAGCCACAACCAGAGGCCGAAAGCCAACGCCAGAACGCCTAGCGGCGTCATGAAACGGTACAGTTTGCGTTCCATGAGCTGGAGACGCGCGATTTCCGCCGCTTCCGTCGCCATGGCGTGATTGACGAACAAACGCGGTAAATAAAACAGCCCGGCGAACCAGGAAACCACGAAAATAAGATGAAACGCTTTGATCCAAAGCATGTCGTAATGGATTTGCGGAGAAACGGCGTTACTATACGCCGGAAACCGTGATGGCGGAATGGGGAGGGCGCTTGCGCTGGATCGCACGGTTAAAAACCTACCGGCCGGACTGGATCACGCTGATTCTGATCGCCGCCGCGGCCGGGGTCTGGTTTTTCCCGCCGGCCTGGGTGAGCGATCTGCATCGGCCCGCGCCGGCCGCGCAACTGACGTTGCTCGACGGCGGAACCGTCGATTTGGCGGCGTTGCGCGGCCGGGTGGTGCTAGTGAATTTCTGGGCGACCTGGTGTCCTTTCTGTCGTCACGAAATACCGCAGATCGAAAAATTTTACCGCGATTACCGGGATAAGGGTTTCGTCGTGCTGGCGATCAGCACCGATGAGTCGCCCGAGACGGTGCGGGCGTTTCTGCGGCGGGAAGGGTTCGCCGTACCGGTGGCGATGGACACCGTCGCTATCGACCGGGCGTTCGGCGGCGTGACACGCTTGCCGACTTCGTTCGTGATCGACCGGCAAGGCCGCTTGCGGCATAAGATTTCCGGCCAGGTCACGTATGACCGACTGCGGCGGCTGGTGACGCCGCTGCTGGCGTCCTAACCGCTATGGTTTTCTCGCCCTGCCGGGCCGTTCACGACACGCCCAGTTCTTTGCCGATTAAGACGCGTAGCGTAGCGGGATCGACTTCCCCGAGAAAGCTTTTGACGATACGCCCGTTTTTGTCGATTAAGAACGAGGTCGGCACCAGTTGTACGCCGCCAAACGCCTTGGCGTTCGCGCCGCCGGTATCGAACGCGATGGTGAACGGGATATGGAATTTAGCGGAGAACGCCCGGATATAAGCCGGATTGTCGTAGTGCATGGCTACCGCCACGGTATCGTAGCCGCGGCGGTGAAAGCGATGATAGATTTTCACCAGCTCGGGCATTTCTTTGACGCAGCCGGGGCAACTGGTGGCCCAAAAATTAACCAGCACCACTCGCCCGCGCAGGCTTTGCAGCGGGAGCGGTTTTCCCGCGAGGGTGGTAAAGACGGTTCGCGGCGCGGCTGGCCGTTGGGTCAGCAGCAGCGCGGCTAGCGTGCCGAGGACGATAACGCCAAGGAGGAGCGACAGTTTTTTCTTCATGACAACCATACGATGGGGCTTTCGGATCAATAGGGATTTCCGTAATGTTACCGCGTCTTGCGGCGACTGGCGGGACGTTTTCCCGACCTTGTTCCGATGGACCGCGGGCGCGGCGTAAAATTCCGCATCGCGCGGCAAACATGCCGCTTGGGCGCGGGATCGAGTAGAATAACTTGCCGCACCGCATTTTAAAGTATTTCATTGACTCGCGTTAAGACTATGACCGGACGATTGAGAGAAATTCCCTACAATTACACGTCGTTTTCCGACCGGGAAATCGTGATCCGCTTTCTCGGCGAACCGATGTGGGCGGTGCTCAACGAGTTGCGCGCCGAGCGCAGGACCGGCCGTTCCGCGCGCATGTTGTTCGAGGCGCTCGGCGATCTGTGGGTGGTGTCGCGCAATCCCTATTTGCAGGATGATTTGCTGGCCAACCGCAAGCGCCGCGCCGCCTTGGTGGAGGCGTTGCATCACCGCTTGAATGCGGTCGAGGAACGCCGCCAAGGCAACGACAAGGTGGGCCAGTTGCTGGCCGCCGCCCGCCGGGCGGTGG
>DOVS01000226.1:0-244 GCA_003519965.1 Betaproteobacteria bacterium | reverse complement strand
CCGCCCGCCGGGCGGTGGATGCGTTCGCCGCCGAATTCGATCACACCGCCGTGCTGCGCCGCCGCACGCGGCGGCGGCTGTCGCGCTACACGCGCCGCGACAATACCCAGTTCGACGCCATGAGCCGGGTTTCTCATGTGACCGACGCCACCGACTGGCGGGTGGAGTATCCCTTTGTGGTGATTTCTCCCGACCGCGAGCAAGAGACGCTCTCTCTGGTCAAGGCGTGCATCGCGCTGGGGCT
>DOVS01000185.1 GCA_003519965.1 Betaproteobacteria bacterium | reverse complement strand
CGCCAGTATGTTTGAGGAATATTTACAGTTTATCGCTAATCGCCGCTTAAGTCAGATCGGTTTACCAGAACAATATAACGGCATAAGTAATCCTTTTCCCTGGATGTCTGAAGTTTTGGATTTAAAGAAAGAGAAAAACTTTTTTGAAACCCGGGTGACCGAGTACCAATCCGGCGGCGCCCTGAACTGGGATTAAGCCGTTGGCGGAGAGCGCTCGGCGGGATGCTTTTTCATGCACGGGGACGCCGCCATCCGGCCGGCCGGCGATGGGAGGAGGTGGATATGCAATCGCAGGATGATGACCGTGTGCAAGACGAATGTTGTTACATCGCGCGTTGCCGGCATGGCGGCATGGGTGTTTCCGGTTACGGGGCTACGGAGGAAGAAGCGGCGGCCTTGTTGCATGAATGGGCGGCGTTCTTTCAGCGGGCGAATGGCGGCGAGGAAAACCGGATTGAATCATTACCATATCTCTTTCGTGGATAACGAAGGCGCATTTTATTCGGCGTCGGTAGAAACGCCGCGTGATCTTTTTACCACGGCGGGCATCGACGGTATCGCCGAGGAGCTGGGCGAGCGGCTGGATCAAGAGGATCCCGTGGCGATTATTAATGTGATTCCTTTGAAATCCTAAGGCATCACGCCGGCAGTGGCGGATGTTGTGTAGCAGAAGGCTGGACGCAGTGGCTGAAACGGTATTCGAAGCAAAGAACGATTTGGAGCACCATTTGTTGGCGCTGCATGCGGGACGGATGATGGAAGCGGCGTTTCTCGACGCGTTGATCCAGTCGGAGGTATTTATGCCGATCCGTGACGAAGAAAAGCACCGAATTCAAGGATTTCAACGGTCGACGCACGCAGTGCCTCTCACGTTGGAGGCCGATGACGGGACACTGGTCATGCTGGTGTTTACCAGTCCCGAACGAGCGAAACCGGTGGTGCGGGAGTTTGCCGATTTTGGCGGTGGTTTGCTAACGGAGTTTTCCTGGGTGCTAAAGCGGCTGGAGGCCGGTTGCGGGATTTCGCTCAATCTGGGATGGGAAGTCGGCTTTGATATGGAGCCGGCATTGGTTGATCGTCTGAGAGCGCAGTTGGTCTCATGATTAACTTCATCGCGATGAGGGATGATGCGCGGGTTCTTATGGTTATTGGCGCTATCGGCGGTTCTCGGCGGCTGCGGCCGGACACCCAGGCTGGCGCCGCTGACCGGCCGCGATGTGGTCGTGGCTTTCGGCGACAGCCTAACCTATGGCGTCGGCGCGGCTGCGGGCCGCAGCTATCCAGCGGTGCTGGCGAGATTGATCGGGCGGCGCGTGGTGAATGCGGGGGCGCCGGGAGAGGTGACCGCGGAGGGATTAAAGCGGCTGCCCGGCGTGCTCGACAAGATTCATCCGGCAATCATGATTCTGTGCCTAGGAGGGAACGACATGCTGCGTAAACTGGGTGAACGGCAAACGGCCGATCACTTGCGGGCGATGGTGCGGTTAGCGCGGAAACGGCATGTCGCCGTGGTGCTGATCGGTGTGCCGCGGCCAGGAATATTCGCTTCGCCTCCCGCATTCTATAAGGATATCGCCGATGAATTTCATTTGCCTTATGAAGGGTGGGTGTTGCGTCGCATCCTCACGGATCGCGCCCTGAAATCCGACCCCATCCATCCTAATGCATTGGGGTATCGCAAGCTGGCGGAAGCGGTGGCGGCGTTGCTGGCGCGTAGCGGCGCCGTTGAAAAAAGCCGCGTTGACCACGGGGCGCGGGCGGCGGTCGCGGGGCGGCGCCGCGCTGCGGGTATGTCAATGGTGACGGGGTAAAAATAGGGGTTTCGCCATGATGTCCAAGCCAGTTTCCCGAAGAGCTGCCGCCAACCCGCTTCTGACGGATATGCCGCCGCTCGGGATGGACGCCGAGAGTCTAAAGACGGATCTCAAGCGTTATTTTAGCCATACGCTGGGCCGTGAGCGCTACAGCAGCGGCCAGTACGCTTATACTTCATTGGCGCTGTCGCTGCGCGACCGGCTGGTGGAGCGATGGAAAAACACCCATGCCGCTTATGAGGCGCAACGCTGCAAACGCACCTATTATTTATCGCTGGAGTTCCTCATGGGGCGTGCGTTGGGCAACGCCATGCTCAATCTTGGCCTAGTGGACGAGGTGGGGCGGATATTCGAGGAGCTCGGCCTGGCAATGGAGGAAATCGCCGGATGGGAGCACGACGCGGGCCTCGGGAATGGCGGGCTCGGGCGATTAGCGGCGTGTTTTCTCGACAGTTGCGCTACCTTGCAATTGCCGGTGATGGGTTACGGCATTCGTTACGAATATGGCATGTTCCGCCAGGAGATCGAAAACCATCAGCAAGTGGAGGAGCCGGACCACTGGTTGCGCGATGGCAATCCATGGGAAATGGAGCGGCCGGAATACACCCAACGGGTGCAGTTTGGCGGGCGCACCGACTACTATCATGACAGCGAAGGTAAACTGTGCGCGCGTTGGGTGGATACGCATCAGGTGCTAGCGGTGCCTTACGATGTACCGGTGCCCGGCTACCGCAACCAGACGGTCAATACTCTGCGGTTATGGAAAGCCGCCGCCACTGACGAATTCGACCTGGATGAGTTCAACGCCGGCAGTTATCCTGAAGCGGTCGCCGCTAAAAACGCCGCCGAGCACATCACGATGGTGCTCTATCCCAACGATGCTAGCGAGAATGGCAAGGAGTTGCGTCTGCGCCAGCAGTATTTTCTTGCATCCGCCAGCTTGCAAGACGCCATTCGCCAGTGGCAATGCATCCACGACGGCGATTTCACTCACTTTGCCGAGCAAAATCATTTTCAGCTCAACGACACTCATCCTTCTTGCGTGGTGGCGGAATTGATGCGGCTGCTGCTGGATGAGTATGGCCTGGGATGGGAGAAGGCGTGGGCGCTTACCCACCAGACCGTCGCTTACACCAACCATACGCTATTGCCGGAAGCGCTGGAGAAATGGCCGGTACGCATGTTTCGCGCCTTGCTGCCGCGATTGCTGGAAATCATTTTGGAAATCAACGCCCGCTTTCTGACCGATGTGTCCCGGCATTGGCCGGGAGATACCGCGCGTTTGGAGCGCATGTCGATTATCGAAGAAGGCGACGACCCCCAAGTGCGCATGGCGCATCTCGCGGTTATCGGCAGCGTGTCCGTGAATGGCGTCGCGGAGTTGCACTCGCGTTTATTACGCGAGCAGTTGTTTCACGATTTTTATGCGCTATGGCCGGAAAAATTCAATAATAAGACCAACGGCGTGACGCCGCGGCGTTGGCTGCAATGGAGTAATCCGGGACTTAGCGGACTGATTACCGAAACGATCGGCAACGGTTGGCAAGTTGACCTAGGAGCGCTGCATCAGTTGACGTCTTACGCCGACGACCCGGGTTTTCGGGCCAAATGGCGTGAGATCAAGCAAGAGAACAAACGGCGCTTGGCGGCCTTGGTCGAGGCCGATTGCCATGTCGGTTTCGACCCCGAGATGCTGTTCGATGTCCAGGTCAAGCGCATCCACGAATACAAGCGCCAATTGCTCAATATCTTGCACATTATCCATCTCTACGACCGGATCAAGCGCGGCGACACGGACAACTGGACGCCCCGCTGCGTGTTGATCGGCGGCAAGGCCGCGCCTGGCTACAGCATGGCGAAGAATGTTATTTCCCTGGCCTGTCACGTGGCCAAGGTGGTTAATGCCGATCCTTCGACCCTTGGTTTGCTTCGGGTCGCCTTTCTGCCGGATTATCGCGTGTCGGCAATGGAGACGATTTGCGCTGGCGCCGATTTGTCCGAACAAATCTCGACCGCAGGTAAAGAGGCCTCAGGCACCGGCAACATGAAATTTATGATGAATGGCGCGCTGACCATCGGTACGCTGGACGGCGCCAATATTGAAATCCGCGAAGAGGCCGGCGAGGAGAACTTCTTCCTATTCGGCTTGACCAGCGAGGAAGTGGAGGCGCACCGCGCTCGCCACAATCCCGTGGAGTTGATCGAAAAAGACGAGGATCTGCGGCGAGTATTCCGGTTGCTGACCAGTGGCCATTTCAACCAGTTCCAGCCGGGTTTTTTCGACCCGGTCATCAAATCGTTGTCCGAGTACGGCGATTATTGGATGGTGACGGCGGATTTTCGCAGCTATGTCGACGCGCAGCAGCGGGCGGCGCGCGCTTTTCAAGACACGGCGCATTGGACGTGGATGAGTATTCTCAATACCGCGGCCAGCGGTAAGTTTTCCAGCGACCGCACGATTCGGGAATACAACGCGGATATTTGGAAAGTACCGGCGGTAGCGGCGTTGCCAGTGACATAGCGATGGATTTGTTCGGTGAGACGGGGGAAAGGGTATGTTTAACACCTTGCATCAACAGGAAATGGCCGTGCTACGCTCTCAAATCGATCACTTGGTTCGCGAGCGCAAGGTATTGGTGCAGGTCGCCGGAGCGGCCGCGCTACTGGTGCGGGAATTGGACGACGACACCTTCGAAACATACGAAGCGGCGGGATTGCTGGCAGAATACCTGCGCCAGGTAGATAAAAATATCGTTCGTGCCGCGCTTGCGCCATAAACGTTTTTCCCTCGGCCGGCGGAGGTTACGCCAGCCGGTGGACGATTACCGGTGGTGTTTATGTCATGTCAAGTGAATTGCTGAACGAAAACAAAGAACTGCGCCGTCGTCTCCAGGCGTTGATGACCCATGCGAGAAACAACGAACACATCATGTACCGCCAGCAGGTGCTGGAGCTGCGCATCATCGGGGTGAGCGGGCTGCGCGAATTGCTCCACGAGGTGCTCTGCTATTATAAAAAAGCCGCCGATCTGGATAATGTCACCTTGGTGCTGGTTGACCCGGAATATGAAATTCAGCGGATGCTTTCCCACCTGGATGTCGTTCCAGGAACCTTCCCCGGTTTATGCTTTCTTGAAAACGACGCTTCCTTTTATCCCTTATTCGACGGCGGTTTTCAACCTGTGCTTGGCTTATATCGTCCCGAGACGCATGGCGGTTTATTCGCGGCGCCGGTTGGATTGCACAGCGTCGCGTTGCTGCCGCTGGTGCGCAACCAGCAGTTGATCGGCGCGCTTAGCCTGGGCAGTATTTCCAAGGGACGCTTCATTAGCGGCATGGCGACCGATTTTATCGCGCGGCTGGGTGCTATTGTCGCGATTTGCCTGGAAAACGTCATCAATAGCGAACGCCTCAAACACATGGGGCTGACCGACCCGTTGACGGGAATTCGCAACCGGCGCTATTTTGAAAATCGCCTGCCGGAGGAAGTCGCCCGCACTCAGCGGTATCGGCATTCCCTGGCTTGCTTATTTCTGGATGTGGACTATTTCAAACGAATTAACGACGCCCATGGCCATCAGAATGGCGATATTGTTTTGCGGGAAGTCGCCGGCCGCATCCAAGGAGAGCTCCGTGGGGCGGACTGCCTAGTGCGCTATGGCGGCGAGGAATTCGCGATCTTGTTGGCGCAGGTCGACGAAACGGAGGCGGTAGCCACCGCCGAGCGCATCCGTCAGGTCATTGCGGAACAGCCGTTTTCGCTGGAGAATGGCATTGATATTTCCGTCACCTTGTCCGTCGGCGTGTCCATTTTACGGGATTGGCAAGAGATCGCCGATCTTACCGTGGCGGCGCACCGCTTAGTCGAGGTAGCCGATCAGGCGTTGTATCGCGCTAAGGCTGGGGGGCGCAACCAGGTCGTGGATGCCGGGGATTTGTCCAACGCCGTCACGTATCCGTTCGCCGGCTAGCTTTTCCGCGATTCATTCGCGTCGGCTAGGAAACTCTAGGGAGGGGACTAGGATGTCGGAACGATTGTCGCTCTCGCGCGCGGCGCGGCTGGTTGGGGTAAGCCGAGGTGTCTTGCAGAAGCAAATCCGGGACGGTGCGTTAGCCACGTTCGAGGGTAAGGTGTCGACCGATGATTTAGCGCATCACTTTCCCTCCGTCAGTCTCGAACCTGCCGACCCGGAATTGGCGCGAGTCAACCAAATTAAGGAAAAAGCCTTTGGCAAGCGGGTGTTCGAGCGCGCCCTTCCCGACAAGGAAGTGCTCGCCGCGCGCCTGGCCGAGCTCGGTAAGGACATCACCCGGACTCGGGCGGAACTGTCTCACTATCAGTTGGTTATGCAGTGGCTCGACGACAAGTTCGACGAACTGGCCGAGGAAAATAATGTCTTGCGTTCTCCGCTGTCCGCACTCAAGACGTGGCTGCACCGGGAGTTGGCCGAAGCGCCGGAAGCCGCGATGGTGTTGGAGGCCAGCGAAAGCTACCGGCAAGTCGTCGCACCGCACGTCCGCTTGACGCCCAGTGATGACGATTTTTTTGTCGAAGGGTCGGAAACCTTGCTGGAAGCCGCATTACGCGCGGGCATCGCGATGAATTACGGTTGTAGCAACGGCAATTGCGGGTGCTGCAAGGCGCGGATGGTCTCGGGGCAAATCAAGAAAGTTCATCCCCATGATTTTGTGATAAGCGAGGCGGAAAAAAACATGGGCTATGCGCTCATGTGCGCTAACACCGCAGTGACCGACGTGGTGATCGACGCCGGTACCGCCGTGGGGCCGGAAGATTTGCCCTTCCAGCAGATTACCGCTCAAGTCGAGGAAATGGCGTATCCGAGCGACGATGTATTAATCCTTCGCCTGAAAACGCCGCGAACCAGCCGCCTGCGTTTCCTCGCCGGCCAGCACGTGACATTGCGGCTGGCCGCGTTGCCGCCGGTAAATTTCACGGTTGCGAGTTGCCCTTGCGAGGCGCGGCGTTTGGAATTCCATCTTCGGCGGGCGGTGGGGAATCCTTTTTCCGATTACGTGTTTCATCGGGTCGAGAAGGATGCGCTAGTGGATGTCGAAG
>DOVS01000236.1 GCA_003519965.1 Betaproteobacteria bacterium | reverse complement strand
CCCGCCAGCGCGCCGGTTGTTTGTCCAGCCAGGCCCTCCTTAGCCGCCCGCAATTTGGCTCGTGCGCCTCGGTAGCCAGCAATATCGCCGCCGCCGTTAAAAAGATTCCAGTTGAGGCTAAGAGAAAGATAGTTGGAATAGCGGCTGCCCGCGCCCCCGACTACCGTGGAACCGACGGTGGTGACCGCCGCTTCGCCGGTTTTATCAACAAAACGCTCCTCCTGAAGAGACGCGGCTAACGATGGCAAAAACGGCGTTTCCGCGGCAAGAAGATTGGCCCGCGCCTTCGCCAAGTCTTGCTGCGCCATCAGCCGCCGCGGCTGATGGCGATAGGCATCGCGCAATGCCGCTTTCAAGGATAGCGGCACGAGGCGGACATGGCCGGGACACCTGCTAGCTCCCGGCGGAAAATTCATGCCGAGAGCGACCGCCGGAACCCCGTACAGCAAAAACCCGCCACATAACAAGCCCCGTAAAAAGCGACGGGGTAATTGAAGTAACGCCGTTTGATGGTAATGCCGAGAAGACACTATTTAACGAAGCGATGTTAATAGTAACTACCTATTATGGCTACCCAGCGGCACCACATGCGAACCGGGGGTTAATTTTGCCTCCCAGGCCTCGTCGCTTCTATCGGTCAGGTCCATACGGGTATTATCATAGGCGATGTTTTGGAAAAAATGACCGCTACGATAATTAGGCACAGTAGGAAAGGCGTCCGAAGAATACCATACAGTCGCAAGGGAATCTTCATTATCGTTATGTAGATAATTCATGTAGGTATTTTCTCGGCTGAGGTGATGTATCTCTGTGGCGACTAGGGCATCGTACTGCCGATCAAGGTGATACGATGACCAACCGCTGCCATTATGAAATTGTACGTTATCATAAAAACTTCCTTTTCTCGTGAGCCTGTTATTTAACCCCACCGTTGAGGTTTCATAGGTGAAGTCATTAATTCTATTAAGAAGGCCAGAGATTGGAAGAGAAGGAGGAACGCCATCATCGCGCTGTTTCGTCAAGGACACATTAGAATAGCCGCTACTAGCGCCGTCGAACCACATTTTATATACGTCCTGCATATTTTTCTTAAGCTCATCCCCTACATCGCCTGCGCCCAAGCCACTACCACTACTAGTATAAAAGAGATGACCTTTATCCAGGGCGGCATCGTATGATGCCCCATACCAGTCTCGCCACGTATCGCCTTGCTTGACAGAATTGCTCCCATATCCTGCGTAATGGGAGCCATCGCTGTCATGCCAGAAAACATGACGTTCATAACTATTGAATCCCGATAGCATATCATGCTCAGTGTAAGTACTATAAGAATACCCAGAACCAGCGAGGAAATTGTTATCATAGAAGTTGAATATCTTCCTAACAGTGTCATTTTGGTTACTAGACTTATACGTTACCACAGATTCGTCATTATCAGATTTGTCATACCACCGTTCCATCGCGCTATTGCTAGTTGCCCATGAGCCACTATAGCCATCACCTACCTCGAAATTATTCGAATTTTGGAGGTAGCTTCCCCTGGAATCGCGGTGATAACCGTACCATGCGTTTGGATGTTCGAAGACGAGAGCCTGAGCAAGACTAGCGCTTGGGCTAGCCGCGCCCGTCATCCGACGAAGGGAATCCGTAACCACATTCACCACCATACGCGGCATGATGTCCATGCTGGCGTTATCGAGCGAATTCGCCGGGCCAGCGGCTAGTATATTAGCAGCGATATTGTTTTCCTCGGCATTCGCCACCTTCTGCGCCGACCCCAAAAAACTCTCTGCATTCACAGGAATACCGTCAGCGATATTTTTCGCCGTTACCCCCCCCATTAGAGAGGATAAACCGGCGGAAACGGTATTATCGCCAACGGTTTTATTTATACCGGTGTCTGGCGCGGAAGCAGCCGTGCCGGTCGCGGGACTGGGAGCGGAAATACCGGCCAGGGGAATGCTGGCGCCTTGGTTCCCGGCAACAACCGGACTGGGCGTAAGATTCGCAAACAAGTCCATCACCTTGGGCAGCGTGGATATCGTCCGGGCGCTATCGAGGGAATCCCCGGAACTCGCAACGCCCAACGTATTGTAAGCATAGCGCTCCATGGCGTCCGCGGTTCTCAGCGTCTCGAGAAAATTTCCCGCCTTCATGGTAATCCCGATAGCCGCGTTTCCCGCCGTTACCTCATGTATCGAAGAAGCGGCGTTATTATCGGCCGCATGGCCGCCCGGCGCGGCAACCGCCGCATGAGCGCCCGTGCCGCTGAGTGTAGCGCCGATATCGGGGCTGGCTCCCGCCAAGGCGGCAACGGGAGAATTAACCACGGCGGGCGTCGAGGCGCTTGCGTTGGCCGGAACGGCATTCATCGTTGTCGATCCCTTGGGTTCGTCCGGGTGCAACACGCTATAAAAATCCACGTTATTCGCGATGACTTGACCGATGTCATAATAGCCTTCGGTTATTTTTGTGAATGCTGCTGCTCCCACTGTTGCAAAAGTTGCAGCCCCAACAGGGCCAAAAAAAGTACCTATTGGTGCAACAATGCTTGCGCCAATCGCGCCCTCGCCCGCCTTGATTGCTCCGTATAATCCTTGCTGACGATACCCATCGAGAATGGCGTAGCCGTCGAAGGCAACAGCGAATTTCGCCTCGACTATTTTCCCCGCCGTTTCGCTGACGTTCTTTATCGCTTGAGTATAAAGTGTACTGAGAAAAGTGGTGGCGCCATCGAGTATCGAATTTGCCGTCGCTTCCCTATTTTTGGACTCAGCCATGATTAATTATCCTTTGTGACTTTCACTAGTCAGCTTCCCTATCCCCAACATCGCAAGCATTGCTGCATAATATGCAATACTAATTATTAGAAATCCATGTAAAAAAACAAATTTCCCGACAATTATCACATCGCACAGAAACCCGGAAATGCCAAAAGCAAAATTATAAAAGGAAGCTAATATCGCCCCTATAAATCCAATCACCATATAATAAGTAAATCGTGGCTTATCGTATTGATTGGCTGGGTTGATCGGCGGGAGGTTTTTCTGGAAAGTTTGGTAAAATTTTTTCGTGTCGCGAAACCGGATCAGATTAATCACGAACCCTACAAACGCCAGCCCGCCAGCCACCATCAACAGGCGGCTGTCCATCTGCCGGTCGCCGCCAATACACGCCGCGTTCATCGCGACGCCAGGGAAAACCAGGGGATCGACGAACGACAACGCACTGCCCAGGCGCGGAAGGACGGTTACGACGACATCGATAAGCGCCCAGAAAGTAAGGATAATATATAGTGGTGTCTCTTTAACGAATCTCAGATCGAATTGAGGCATATTTCATCGCCTTTTCGTGATTGCCGAGAGCCCTCGGCCAGTTAAAATGGCGGTTACATAATGTCTTTTCACGTTAACGCACCTGAAGCCCTTCATTCAAATACTTTATGATGGGCGAAAGAAAAAAATCGATTACCCGCCGGTGGCCGGTGACGATATCCGCCTGCAGCGCCATCCCCGGCGCCATGGGCACCCGTCGGCCATTGACGTTGATGGTCAGCCTCGCGGGCTTGATACGCACCTTGTAGGTTAGCCCTGTCGATTGCATGGTGTTGATCCTTTGGCGGGTTTGGGTTTGCTGCTTCCCGCCTCCTGGCGGCGCTTCCGGGCCGGCGGCGTTTTCCGCGTCCGGGCTGACCCAGCTCACGGCGCCGGGAATGGCGCCGTATATCTGGAAAGGAAAGGTGTCAAGCTTCAACTCTACCCGCTGCCCGACCTTGACAAACCCGACCTCGCTGTTTGGAAGGTTTGCTTCGACAATGAGCGGCGTTCCCTTGGGCACGATGGCGGCCAGAACCTGAGCGGGAGTAACCACGCTGCCGATAGTCGTCACATTCACGCTTTGCACCACGCCGTCCACCGGCGATCTTAACCAGTCTAGGCCATAAAGCGTCTTGGACTTAGCAACGCGGTCTTCAATCGAGGCGCGGTCATCGGTATGGGTATCAAGATCGCTCAAGAGACTTTCTTGATGCGCATGGCGTATTTCCACGATATGTTGCAACGCCGCCTTTATAACCTGTTTCAATTGCGCAACCGTCTTGCGCTGGGCCGCGAATCCAGCTTCATTCGTTATCGCTTTTTGCTTTAACTGTAGATAGGCGTTGCGGGCCATTGCGCCGCTTGCGGCCAGCGGCCGCGCGCTTTTCTCGCGTTCCCGGGCGATGGCGGCGGTTTGTTTCAATTTTTGCACGATTATCCGGCCAGCCGCCAATTTGTCGGCGGCTTCCCTTACGGCCAGCCGCGCCTGCGCTAATTTAGCCGCATATGCGGCCTCGCTCGCTATACGCAACTTTTCCTGAAGCGCGATGAGGCCATGAGATGGCCCGTCTATGTGATAGCGTGGCTGGGTATGGGTCAGCTCCGATCGTAACCGCTCCGATTCAAGCTGGTTGAGGGCAAGCTTTTCCGTATTAGTTGTCAGGGCTGCGGCATTGATGGTGGGGTCCAGCTCTATCAAGAGCTCTCCTCGGCGCACCTGCTGCCCCTCCTTGATATGGATGGCGCGAATGACGGCGTTTTCCATTGGCTGGATTACTTTGATTTTGCCGCCGGGAATAAATTTCCCCCTTGCGGTGGAAACGATATCGATTTTACCGAGGTAAGCCCATGTAATTAGCAGGACAACGAGCAAAATAATCGCCCACATTACCTTGCGTTTTAGGGGGGAAGGCGGTGTTTCCTGAATTTCCAGGAGCGGCGGCAAGAATTCCCGTTCCAACGCCGTCAGGCCTTCCCCGCGAGAAGAGGACGATGCGCCGCCGCCGCTTACTCGCTTTCCAGAATTCAGGAATTTGAACCATAGGCGTTTCATTCGGGCGTTGTTTCCTGGTGAGAAAACAGATGGTAATAGAGCCCCTTTCGGGCAAGTAATTCTTCGTGGCTTCCTTTTTCCTTTAATTCTCCGTGATCGAGCACTAGAATAATGGCGGCGTGGCGAATCGTGGAAAGACGGTGTGCGATGATAAACACCGTGCGTCCCTGACAAATTTCGCCCAAGTTTCGTTGGATAATTCGCTCCGATTCGTAATCCAAGGCGCTAGTCGCTTCATCGAAAATCAGAATACGCGGATTTGTCAGAATAGCGCGCGCAATAGCGATACGCTGGCGCTGACCGCCGGATAACATAATGCCGCGTTCCCCGACAGGGGTGTCATAGCCATGCGGAAGCGCCATAATAAAGTCGTGAGCGCCTGCCTGTTTGGCGGTTTCGGCGATGTGTGCGATAGGAACATTAGGCATGTGAATCGCAATATTTTCACGAATGGTGCCATTAAACAGGAAATTTTCCTGCAGCACGACACCCATTTGCCGGCGCAACCATAGCATATCCGCTTGCTGGACGTTGATACCGTCGATGAGAATCCGCCCCGATTCTGGCTGGTAAAGGCACTGTATCAGCTTGGCGAGCGTGCTCTTTCCCGAGCCGCTGCGGCCAACGATGCCAACGACGGCGCCCGGACGGATGTCAATGGAGAAATTGCGCAAGATTTCCGGACCGTCGATCTTATAGCGAAAGCGGATGTTCTCTATGGCAACCGCCCCGGATATTTCCGGAAAGCTGGTTCTGCCAAGGCCCGCCATCGGTTCTGCCCTCGTATTCATGATGTCGCCTAGACGGTCTACGGATAGCCCCACTTGCTGGAAATTCTGCCAAAGTTGGACGACACGCAAAACCGGGCCGATGACTCGGCTCGACAACATCTGGAAAGCAATCAGTTGGCCGATAGTAAGATCGCCTTTCATGACGAGTGTGGCCCCAACCCAGAGGATGGCCAAGGTGGCGCCGCGCTGGACAACTTGACCGATGGCGCTTGCGATGCCGGATAAGTGCGCGGCGCGAAAAGATGCGGTGACATAGCGCGCCAGCACGGTTTCCCATTTACGATACATGATGGGTTCAAGCGCCATTGCCTTGATCGTTTGTATGCCGGTTACCGCTTCCACCAGATAAGACTGATTTTCGGCGCCCCGGTCGAATTTATCTTCTAGCCGATGACGCATCATGGGACGAATAATGAGGGAAATGCCGATAAAAAATGGCAGGGACAGCAATACGACTAAGGTTAGCAGCGCGCTGTAATAAAACATGACGGCGATGAAGACGCCAATGAAAAAAATGTCCAATAAAACCGTGATCGCATTGCTGGTGATAAATTGGCGAATATTTTCCAGCTCACGGACGTGTGCGACGGTGTCGCCAACGCGCCGCACTTCAAAGTAACGCAAGGGAATACGCAGCAGATGCTTCATGACTCTG
>DOVS01000251.1 GCA_003519965.1 Betaproteobacteria bacterium | reverse complement strand
GCGCAGTTTTTTAAAGCGTTTACGGTCTAGGGGGGTGATTTCTACGATCTTTGATAGTGCATCGATGGTTTTACGCAAGCTCTTCACCTTGCTCGGTGTAATCTCCAACGTGTAGGCGGAAAAATTATGGGCCAGCACCACGCCGTTACGGTCGAGAATTAAACCGCGGCTGGGAACGATGGGCACGATGGAAATTCGGTTGTTTTCCGCCAGGGTGCGGTAATGGTCGCGCTGCAATACTTGCAGATAGACAAAACGGCTGAGCAACAGTAAAAATAACAGGACGAAAAAGACCGCGCCAACCGTTAACCGTTTCCGGAAAGCATAAAATTCGCGCTGATAATCCTTGAGTTCCGCTTTCACCGGGCTCATGCGGAATCGGCGGTAGGCGTGCGGCGCCGCAAGGCGTTAAATAGCGAGGGTAAGGCGGGCCACAGCAGCGCGCCGCTGAACGCGGGCAGAAAATAAGACAAGCCAACCGTGGGTGCGCCCGTTAGTAAGTTCACCGCGAGAACCAATGCTTGGGCGAGCAGCAGCAGCACGACCACATGGAGCGCTTGCTGCCAGCGGGAGAAGCTTTGCAGGCGGCGATGGAGAGAAACGGCGACAAACGCCATTGCGCTATAAGCCAGCGCATGCTGGCCAAACAAGCTACCGTAGGCGACATCCATTAACAGCCCAATGCCCCAGGCGCTGCCGATGCCGAAGCGCCGCGGCTGCTCGATACACCAATATAAAATGAATAATGCGACAAAATCGGGCCGGATCGGCAGGATGCGCGCGTCCAGCGGCAGCAGGTTCAGCACCAAGGCAATCACCATGCCCAGCGCGATGATTTTTCCGCGCGTCGGCCAAGTGATTTCCGGTGCGCTATGCTTAGCCGTCATGCGTTTTCTTCCGTGCGCCGCGGGCGGGCGCCGCTGGGGCGGGCGTGGGCGGTCGGTTGCTGGTCAGAATCAGCAATTGTTGATGACGCCCGACCCCCGCGCTCGGGGTGCAGGCGATTTTGGCGAATGCATAGGCGGCGTTGCGCTCGATCCGGGACACGACCGCTACCGGCAGCCCCGGCGGATAGACGCCGCCAATTCCCGATGTCACCAGCACGTCGCCATTTTGAATATCCGCGTTGATCGGCATGTATGGCAAATCCAATACACCGCGGCGGCTCGATCCGAACACCACGGCGCGCAGCCCGTTGCGCACCACTTTTACCGGCACCGCCATATCCTTGTCGGTCAATAGTGTGACTTCGCTGCTGAAGGGATAGGCTTGGGTGACTTGGCCGATGACGCCGATGGCGTCGATAACCGGCTCCCCGGCCGCGACATGCTGGTATGTTCCGCGATCTACGATTATTTTTTGCGAATAGGGGTCGCGCGAGGTGGAGAGAATCTCCGTGGCGATGACTTTTTCCGGGAACCGCCGGCGAATGTCGAACAATTTACGCAAATAGGCATTTTCGGCATTAATCGACTGGTAGCGCTGGAGCTTTACGGCGTTCATCAACACTTGCCGCTTCAGCCGTAAATTTTCGTCTTGGAGCGTGGCCTGGGAAACGAAAAACCCGCTGACTTGCGCGAACGCATCCGCCGGCGCGTTCGCCAGCTTTTGCAAGGGATAGACCACGACCGATAATCCCTGCCGCACAACGGCGAGGTATTGATGATGGGCGTCTACAATCATGAAAATCACGGCGAGCAGGGAAAACACCGTGAAGCGCGCTAACGGGCTGGGACCCCGCTTAAAAAAAGCCGGCGGTTGAATTTCCACCATAATGCGATGCCTGGATGACGCCGGTCTACGCGGTTACCGCTGTGGGCCGCCGGGCGGCCACGGCCCGGCCTCGGGTTAATCGTTGGTGAACACGCCGCCCAGCCGGTCCATTTCCTCCAGCGCCCGGCCCGACCCGCGCACGACGCAAGTCAGCGGGCCTTCCGCGACGATGACCGGCAGGCCGGTTTCCTCCATCAATAAGCGATCGAGATCGCGCAGCAACGCGCCGCCGCCCGTCACGACCATGCCTTTCTCGGCGATATCGGCGCCCAGCTCGGGCGGCGTTTGCTCCAGCGCCGATTTGACTGCGCTAACGATGCTATTGAGCGGATCGGTCAGCGCTTCCAGAATTTCGTTGCTGGAGATGGTAAAGCTGCGCGGAATCCCTTCCGCCAGATTGCGGCCTTTGACCTCCATTTCGCGCACTTCGGAGCCGGGGAAGGCGGAACCGATTTTTTGTTTAATCAATTCGGCGGTGGATTCGCCGATTAACATGCCGTAGTTGCGGCGGATGTAATTGATGATCGCCTCGTCGAATTTATCGCCGCCGACGCGCACCGACGCGGAGTAAACGATGCCGCCTAACGAGATTACGCCGACTTCGGTGGTGCCGCCGCCGACATCGACCACCATCGATCCGGTCGCCTCCGCCACCGGCAGGCCGGCGCCGATGGCGGCCGCCATCGGTTCCTCGATCAAGAAGACTTGGCGCGCGCCGGCGCCAAGGGCCGATTCGCGGATGGCGCGGCGCTCCACTTGGGTCGAACCGCAAGGGACGCAAATAATAATGCGCGGGCTAGGACTCAGCAGGCGCGATTCGTGGACCTTCTTAATAAATAGCTTGAGCATTTGCTCGGTGATGGTGAAGTCGGCAATGACGCCATCCTTCATCGGGCG
>DOVS01000283.1 GCA_003519965.1 Betaproteobacteria bacterium | reverse complement strand
ACTCTTCCTCATCGCCTCGGCGTTTTATACCGGCGACCCCAGCCGTTTCGCCGCCCCTTGGTTCCATCTGATGGCGGGCGGCGCCATGCTCGGCGCTTTCTTTATCGCCACCGATCCGGTCAGCGGCGCAACGACGCCGCGCGGCAAGCTGATTTTCGGCCTGGGCGTCGGTTTACTGACGTATATTATTCGGGCGCTGGGCGGCTACCCGGACGGCGTGGCCTTCGCCGTACTCCTAATGAACGCCGCCGTGCCGTTAATCGACGCCTACACCCAACCACCGGTATTCGGCCAGAAGGGAGACACCCCGTGAACCTTCAGCCGTTGCGCACCGCCGTGATTCTGCTCGCTTTCGCCATGGTGGGCACCGCCCTGCTCGCACTGACCTATCAAGTCACCCGCGGCGCCATTGCCCGCCAGGAGAAGAAAGCGAAACTAGCGCTCATTGGACAAATCTTGCCCGCCGCCAGTTACGATAACGATATTCTCCACGACACGCTAACCTTGCCCCCCGCCCGCTTATTAGGCGCCGACGCCCCGACGATCGCCTACCGCGCCCGGCTGCACGGCAAGCCGGCGGCAGTCGTGCTGGAGGCAATCGCGCCCAACGGCTACGGCGGTAAAATCGACTTACTGGTGGCGGTCAAGGCCAATGGCGTCATCAACGGCGTGCGTGTGGTGTCGGACCACGAAACCCCCGGTTTGGGAGATTACATCGAGATCGCCAAAAGCGACTGGATTAAAGTATTCGACGGTGCGTCGCTGGCTAAATACCATAGCGAAGACTGGCAGGTGAAAAAAGACGGCGGCCAATTCGATTACATGACCGGCGCCACCATCAGTCCCCGCGCAGTAGTCAAGGCGGTGCATAACGCGTTACGCTATTTCACCCAAAACCGCGCGAAGCTGTTTACCCGCCAAGCATCGGGAGAGAAACGATGAGTCAACCCAAATACGCCGAAATCGTCAAAAACGGCTTATGGACGAATAACGCCGGTTTAGTCATGCTGCTTGGGCTGTGCCCCTTGCTGGCGGTCAGCACCACCGTGGTGAACGCACTGGGACTGGGACTCGCCACCGCGATTGTGATGACCTTCAGTAACGGCGCGGTGTCGTTAGTCCGCAACTTGGTGCCCCATGAAATCCGCATCCCGGTATTTATCTTAATAATCGCGGTGCTGGTGACGATTATCCAACTGGTGATGAACGCCTTCATGCAGCCGTTGTACGTAGTGCTCGGGATTTTCGTGCCGCTGATCGTGGTCAACTGCAACGTTCTCGGCCGCGCCGAATCGTTCGCCTCCAAGAACGCCTTACTACCGTCCATGGTGGACGGCCTGATGGTCGGGTTGGGACTGACCTTGACGCTTGCCGCGCTAGGCGCTGTACGGGAGATTTTCGGCAAGGGTACGTTGCTGTCCGGCATCAATCTCGCCTTCGGGGAAAGCGCGAAACATTGGGTCATTACGATTTTTCCCCATTACCACGGTTTCCTGCTGGCGATTCTACCACCCGGCGCGTTCCTCGGCCTGGGATTTCTGATCGCCGCTAAAAATTACCTCGATCACCGTTTTAGCGCATCCCGGCGCCGTCGGTCGGACAGCGCGCTGGCTTCAAGCGCCGCCACCGGTTAAGCGGCCGCGCGCCGGTCCCGCGATGAACGCCGCTAAGCGCTTGGAAATCTTTCGCCGCTTCGCCGCCGCCAACCCGTCGCCCACCACCGAACTTCACTACCGCACGCCGTTCGAGCTGTTGGTGGCGGTGATTTTGTCGGCGCAAGCGACCGACAAAAGCGTTAATCTCGCCACCCCAGCGCTGTTCGCCACAGCCGACACACCCGAAAAAATGTACGCGCTGGGGCAAGAAGGACTAGAAGCCTATATTAAAACCATCGGTTTGTACCGCAGCAAGGCGCGCCACCTTATCGCCACCTGCCAACGGCTGATCGCGCAGCACGGCAGCCAGGCGCCGGCTACGCGGGAAGCGCTGGAAAAACTCCCGGGAGTCGGCCGCAAAACCGCTAATGTCGTATTGAACACGGCTTTCGGCCACCCCACCATCGCGGTGGACACGCATATCTTCCGTGTCGCCAACCGCACCGGCATCGCGCCGGGAAAAACAGTGCACGAAGTCGAGCGCAAACTGTTGAAGTCCGTTCCCCGCGGCTTTCGCAACGACGCCCATCATTGGCTGATTTTACATGGCCGCTATACCTGCAAGGCGCGCAAGCCGGCGTGTGCGGATTGTCTTATCCACGATTTGTGCGAATATGCGGCTAAATCCAGCTAGCTTCGGCGCCGCGCGCTCCCGATGGCGGCTGGCCGCGCAAGCAGCCCGCCGGCGCAACACCGTCTCTCCCTCGTTTAGCCATGTTTAGCCCCTCGCGCGAAGACGCCCGCCGCTTTTTCTTCGACGTATGGCGTAAACGCCACGACCAGCAGCCGTTGACGCCGTTGGAACACTGGGCGCTGGAGATCATCGCCACCCACCCGGAATATCATGCCGTTCTCGATCGGCCGGCGCGCTTTCTAGCGCGGGAATACCGGCCAGAGGATGGGGAAATCAATCCATTCCTCCATCTTAGCTTGCATCTTGCCGTAACCGAGCAGCTTTCCATCGACCAGCCTCCCGGCATCCGCGACGGCTACCAGCGGCTGCTGAAGCAGCATGGCGACCCCATGGCGGCGCAACACGCGATCATCGACTGCTTGACCGAAACCGTCTGGCGCGCCCAGCGCGCCGGCGCGCCGCCCGACGGTGCGCGCTACCTGGAGTGCCTGCGGGGTCGTTCAGCACGGTAACGCACATCGCGCGATGTCGTTACGTAATAACGCCGAGCATAAATCACGGTCAAGAGGAGAGACAACATGGTAACGTCTCAGTTTGAATCCGCCAACTTAGCAATTTCTTCCGGTGACCGAACGTGATCCGAAATTCCCATTTCCATTGCCGGAGTAACGCGCAACGTTTTATGAATGCGTCCAAAACATAATGCATGAAATGAAGCGCGGCAATATATTACAATCCATTGATATGGTTGGAGAATCTATTAATTAGGCGTGCAAATCGGCACATGGAGACCACATGGTTGTGGTTCTGGCGCTCTATATCGTTCGTCGAGACCTTCTCAATCTCTTATTTTCCGCTAATGATCCGTTTTTCCGTACCCGTAAAACCGGCTGGGCTGTAACGACAGCTGACTTGAATTAAGCACAAGCCCGTAAACCTTCACTAATAATCTCCCAATCTCATCGTATTGAATCCGCTTGCAATGAAAATCGCGCATAGCCCGCTTGATCCTGGCTTACGCTGCAAGCATTGCTCGCATCAACAAGTTCTTTGGAGCGTGCCGATGGAAAGCAACCAACCAGGCGAGTCCTTATGCTATTCCCTTCTACCAGCAGGGTAAGTATTTGAGCACATATTTTTAATACTGAACTTGTTTATGTTGTTGTCTCTTACGTATTCAATTCAATTTGAATCACATATATTACTTTGATATTGACAACAAATATTTTGATACTTAAGATGGCGCCACATCAAAAGGAGAATTTTATGAGCGCTAAAAGTGTGGTTGCAAAATTTGGTGGTCAAACAGCATTAGCCGCCATGATCGGAAAGGGACAGCCAACTGTAAGCTATTGGGTTAAAACAGATAGAATTCCTGCAAAATGGCAACCCACTTTATTAGAATTAGCTAGAATACATAACATAGATTTAAGCCCCGATGATTTCATGAAGAATATCAAAAATAAAGACACTATAACTAATTCATCAAATTTAGTGGCGACAGAAAGCAAAAACATTCCCACCGAACTTCAGGAGGATATTAGTCAAAGCAGTTCTCATTTTCTGTTTTATTCTGCCAATGATGGTGCCGTAAAAGTTCAAGTAATACTTGGTGATGAGACAGTCTGGTCATCGCAAAAAGGAATGGCGGAAATATTTGGAGTGAATGTTCGAACTATTAATGAACACCTCCAAAATATATTTAAAAGTAATGAAATTGATGAAAATTCAGTTATCCGGAAATTCCGGATAACTGCTTCGGACAGGAAAAATTACGATATAAATTTTTATAATCTTGACGCCATAATATCAATAGGCTACCGCGTTAATTCATATCAAGCGACACAGTTCAGAAAATGGGCGACAAAAATATTAAAAGAATATTTGATTAAAGGATTTGTATTAAATGATGATCGCCTGAAACAAGGCAATCAGTTGTTTGGTAAGGACTACTTCGATGAATTGCTTGAACGAGTCAGGGAAATTCGGGCATCGGAAAGAAGATTCTATCAAAAAATTACTGATATTTATAGCCAGTGCAGTATCGACTACGATAAAGACGCCCCTATAACACATCAATTTTATGCCCATGTCCAAGACAAATTACATTATGCGACACATGGACATACATCCGCAGAATTAATACGTTTAAGAGCGGATGCATCAAGGCCGCATATGGGACTTTCCTCATACAAAAATGCGAAACATGGCGGCAAAGTTACTAAATCAGATGTTACGGTAGGTAAGAACTATTTAACCCCAGAAGAAATTGAAAATCTTGAGAGACTGGTGAGCATGTATCTTGATTTTGCGGAGAATTTTGCAAGAAGGCATATCCCAATGCAAATGCATGATTGGGCAGAAAAATTAGACAATTTCCTAACATTTAATGCTTATGAAGTTTTGGGAAATTACGGCAGCACAAAAAGAGATATTGCCGAGAAAATCGCTTTATCTGAGTACGAGAAATTCAGGGTCATTCAAGACAAGGAATATCAATCAGATTTTGATAAGGTTGTTGATGAAATTAAGATTAGTAAACGACTGCCAAAATCGAAGAAAAGTTAATTATTGCAGCCTTTCTAACAACCTCTAATCGCTGCTTCGACGTGAACTTTTCCGCTCTCGCCTTTCCACCGTTGCTTCGAGTTATTGTCAAATCTGGTGTTTAG
>DOVS01000235.1 GCA_003519965.1 Betaproteobacteria bacterium | reverse complement strand
AGCTCAAAATCCTTATTGAACAGATGCGCGAGCAAATTCAGAATATCGAATAAAGCCCCGGCGCCGCGAGATGCGGCGCCGTCACGCTATTTTTTGTTTAGATGAGAAGGTGTATCGCAGTGATTGCAGGAAATTTATTCGTAATATCCGCTCCGTCGGGAGCCGGTAAGACCAGCCTGGTGCGGGAAGTATTGCAGGCCGACAACCGCGTCCGGCTGTCGGTGTCCTATACGACGCGTGCGCCGCGCCCTGGCGAAGTGGAGGGGCGAGACTACCATTTCATTAGCCGGGAGCGCTTTCAGCAAATGCTGGATCACGGCGATTTTGTCGAAAGCGCCAAAGTCTATGATAATTACTACGGCACCTCTCAGCGCTGGCTGGAGGGCGCAATGCGCGAGGGCAGCGATATTATCCTGGAGATCGACTGGCAGGGCGCGGCGCAAGTACGGCGTATTTTTCCCGAGGCCAGCGGGATTTTTATTTTGCCGCCGTCGCTGGAGACGCTGAAACAGCGGCTCATCGGCCGCCGGCAAGATAGCGCGGAAATCATCGCGCACCGCCTAGCGGCCGCCAGGGAGGATATTCGTCACGTGGGGGAGTTCGATTATGTTATTATTAACAATGACTTCAACGTGGCGGCTCAAGACCTGCTGGCGATCTTCCGGGCGCGGCGGCTGGAATTAAGCCGGCAGAGCGTGCGTCATACCGCTTTGATCCAAGAACTGACTTGATGGAGAAACTGAAATGGCACGAATTACCGTAGACGATTGCTTGAAACATATCGCTAACCGCTTTGAATTGGTTCTCGCGGCGACTTACCGGGCGCGCCAGATTTCCTTGGGATCCGCCCCCATGGTGGAAGAAGAGCGCGACAAACCGACCGTGATCGCGCTGCGGGAAATCGCGCAAGGGAAAGTCGGCGCGGAAATTCTCAACCGCGGTCAGGCATAGGACCGGCGCGGCGAAGGAGAGAAGATGGCAGCCGTTGTGCCGCTTGCCGCCGAACCCGAGCCGGCGCCGGATTTAAACGCGGCGTTCGCGTCCTTTATACGGACGCTGGGTGCTTACCTCAAGGCAGAGGATATCGCCCAGGTCGAGGCGGCCTATGCCTTCAGTAAGGCCGCTCACGAAGGCCAATTACGCGTTAGCGGCGAACCCTACGTTTCTCATCCCCTAGCGGTCGCCACGATTCTCGCCGAATGGCGTCTCGACGCGCCCGCCCTGATGGCGGCCATGCTGCACGACGTGGTGGAGGATACCGCCACGACCAAGCAAGACATCGCCGAGAAATTCGGCAAGGCGGTGGCCGATCTCGTCGATGGCGTCAGCAAACTCGATAAAATCGCGTTTCAAACCGAAGCCCACGCGCAGGGAGAGAATTTCCGCAAGATGTTGTTGGCGATGGCGCGTGACGTGCGGGTGATCCTCATTAAGTTGGCGGACCGGCTGCATAATATGCGCACGATCAGCGTCATTGCGCCGGAAAAGCGCCGCCGCATCGCCCGCGAAACGTTGGACATCTACGCGCCCATCGCGAATCGTTTGGGATTGAACAGCATCTACCAGGAGCTCGACGACCTCAGCTTTTACCACTTTTACCCTAACCGCTATCAAGTTCTGGAAAAAGCAATCAAGGCCGCGCGCGGTCATCGTCGCGAGGTGGTGGGGAAAATTCTCGACGCGATCAAGCAACGGTTGACGGAAGCGGATATCGACGCAGCCGTTACCGGCCGGGAGAAACATCTGTACAGCGTCTACCGCAAAATGCAGGACAAGTCGCTGACGTTCTCGGAAGTCTACGATATTTATGGGTTTCGAATTATCGTCAAGAACGTGTCCGCCTGCTACCTTGCCATGGGCGTACTGCACGGCTTGTATAAGCCGATTCACGGTAAGTTTAAGGATTACATCGCGATTCCCAAGGCCAATGGCTACCAATCGCTGCACACGACGTTATTCGGGCCGTTCGGCACTCCGGTCGAAATACAGATTCGCACCCAAGAAATGCATAAAATCGCCGAGGCTGGCGTGGCGGCGCACTGGCTGTACAAAAATAGCGAGGCCGAGGCCGGCGACATGCCGCAAAAAACGCTGCAATGGTTGCAAAGCTTGCTGGAAATTCAGTCCGAGAGCGGCGACGCGGTAGAGTTTCTAGAGCATATCAAAGTCGATTTGTTTCCTGACGAAGTTTACGTGTTCACGCCGAAGGGCAAAATACTCTCTTTGCCCAGGGGGGCGACGACGGTGGATTTCGCCTATGCCGTTCATACCGATGTCGGCAATCATTGCGTCGGGGCGCGGATCAACCACGAAATGGCGCCGCTGCGCACCGAACTGAAGAACGGCGACCGAGTGGAGATCGTCACCGCTAATTACGCTAAGCCGAATCCGGCATGGCTGAATTATGTGATGACCGGCAAGGCGCGCTCGCATATTCGCCATCATTTGAAAACCATGCGCTATGAAGAGTCGGCGGCGCTAGGCGAACGCTTGCTCAATCAGGCGCTGCGCGCCTTACAGACCGATCCGGCGGATATTGCCGACGCCTGCTGGGAAAAACTACTGCGTGAAGTGAGCGGAAACTCCAAGCAGGAAATTCTCGCCGATATCGGTCTCGGTAAGCGGATGAACATGGTTGTCGCCACCCAACTGCTGGCGGCGGCCGAATCGGGCGGCGAGCGTAAGATTGTCCAAGCCGGCGCGGTGATAATCCGCGGCACGGAAGGCATGGCGGTGCAATTGGCCAAGTGCTGCTGGCCGATTCCGGGCGATCCGATCATCGGGCATATTACGAAAGGGAAAGGGTTGCAGATTCATACCCATGACTGTCCCGCCATCGCATCTTATCGCGACGATCCCGACAAATGGCTGGATGTGGAATGGGATCCGCAAATCAAGAAACTATTCAAAGTAAATATCCGGCTGGTGGTGGCGAACCAGCGCGGCGTGCTGGCCAAAATCGCCGCCGGCATTGCCGCCGCCGAGTCCAATATCGAGAATGTCAGCATGGCGGAAGACGATGGCGGCGCGTACACGACCATGTGCTTCGTTTTACAGGTGGAAAATCGCATTCACTTGGCGAACGTAATGCGCAACCTGCGCGCTATTCCCGAGGTGGTGCGGATTACGCGCATGAAAAGCGAGGCGGCACGGCGCGAAGGCGATCAGAACGCAAAGAATCGCCCGCTGGCGTAATCGTCGTTCCGGTGGGCGTGTCGGCGGACAAAAACAATCCAATGGCTGGAGTATGACTTTATGCATAAACAAGTAATTCACACCCCGAACGCCCCTCAGGCGATCGGCGCCTATTCCCAAGCGGTGCGTAGCGGCAATACTGTGTATTTGTCGGGGCAGATTGGGCTGGATCCCCAGACGATGGAGCTTGTGGCGGGAGTCGGCGCGCAAATTCATCGCGTATTCGATAATCTCCAAGCCGTCGCCGCCGCCAGTGGCGGCTCCCTGGACGACGTCGTGAAGCTGAATGTGTATCTGACCGATCTGGGACACTTCGCTCAGGTAAGCGAAATCATGGCGGGCTATTTTGCCCAGCCCTATCCGGCGCGGGCCGCAGTGGGCGTCGCCGCTTTGCCGCGTGGCGCGCTGGTGGAAATGGACGCGGTGATGGCGACCGCGCGGAGCTAAATCCACGGGCGGAGAGCAGACGCCGATGGACAAGACCGCCAGCGCGCCGAATGCCCATGATGCGGCGGTGCTGGAGGGCGTTACGCCCGCCGTGCGCGCCGAGCTGGAAAAGCTGGCAATCCGCAGCGCATTCGATCTTCTGCTGCACCTACCGCTGCGTTATCTCGACGAGACCCGGCTGTGCCCTATTGGCGACGCGCTGCCCGGGAAAACGGTCCAGTTGGAGGGGACGGTGGTGTCCGCCGGGGTGAAATACCAGCCGCGCAAAATGCTGGTGTGCGAAGTGGAGGACGGCAGCGGTCATTTAACGTTGCGTTTCTTCAATTTCTACGGGAGCCAGTTAAAAACGTTGTCGTCGGGGACGCGGCTGCGTTTGCTCGGCGAAGTGCGTCCTGGTTTTCTCGGCCTGGAAATGGTGCATCCGCAATACCGGCCGGTGCGCGGCGGCCAGCCGCTCGCGGAGGCGCTGACACCGGTGTATCCCACCACGGCCGGATTATCCCAGGCGGCGTTGCGCAAGCTGATCGCGCGGGCGTTCGTTCAATGCGGTCTGGATGAAATCTTGCCGGCGGCGCTGCTGGCGCCGCTGCAATTGCCGCCATTGAACGACAGCCTGCGTTATTTGCATTATCCACCGCCGGACGCGTCGCTGGATGCGCTAGAGGAGCGTACCCACGATGCGTGGCAACGGCTTAAATTCGACGAGTTGCTGGCGCAGCAGCTATCCATGCGCCGGCATTACCAGCGGCGGCGG
>DOVS01000111.1 GCA_003519965.1 Betaproteobacteria bacterium | reverse complement strand
CAGCAGATCGGAGAAGACCAGTGTCAGACTATGACCGCATCGCCCGGGCAATTTCCTTCATCGTCCGCCGGGTCGGCAGCCAACCGACTTTGGCGGAAATTGCGGCGCACCTGCACATGAGTCCTTTCCATTTCCAGCGCCTATTCTGCCGTTGGGCCGGCGTCACCCCGAAAAGATTCCTGCAAGTACTGACCGTGGAAAGAGCGAAACAATTGCTCGGCGAATCGAGGCCGCTCCTGGACGTTTCCGATTCCCTCGGATTGAGCAGCGGGTCGCGATTATACGACCACTTCGTTCAATTGGAAGCGGTAACGCCCGGCGAGTACAAAACGGGGGGCGCTGGCGTAACCATCGAGTATGCCGTACATGACACCCCCTTTGGAAAAGCATTGATCGCCACCACGCCCAGAGGGATATGTCAGCTTGGATTTCTGGATGATTCGACAATCGACGCGCACCTGATGCGTTTGTCCAACCAGTGGCCACGGGCGGTGTTGCATGAAAACGCGCAACGAACATCCGCTGCGATTCGCGCGATCTTCGGCGGTGAAAAACCAGTAGACCGCCCTTTATCGTTGCATGTCTCCGGCACCAACTTTCAGATCAGCGTATGGAAAGCATTGTTACAAATACCACCGGCGACAGTAGCCAGCTATACGCAAGTAGCGGCCGCCATCGGCCGCCCGCGCTCAGCGAGAGCCGTCGGTCTTGCCGCTGGCGCGAATCCTGCCGCCTTCCTTATCCCGTGCCATCGCGTCATTCAACAATGCGGCAAACTTGGCGGGTATCACTGGGGAGAAATTAGAAAGCACGCAATCCACGCATGGGAGACGGCAAGAAATGAATAGCGTGCGCCATCGGACAACGCGCCGGCTGACGGCGCCGTTGCGGCGATTATGCGAATAACCTTATACCGGCGATGTCCTTGCTGCAACCCGCGCGCTTCCCTATGGGCGGTCATCAAATCGGGGCTATGGGGCGAAGACCGGATTCGCTGCAACCCGTGCCATTGCGTACTTTCGTTATTCTGGAAAACGCCGCCGCTTGCCGTTATCCTGGGTGCAGGAGTTCTCCAGGCAGGGTTAATCTTGGCTGGTTCGTTAACCTCGCGTTAATCGCCGCCACGATCATGCTAGCGATCCTGCTAGCCTACGCGTTTATTCCCTTTACAAGAGTCGAGAACGAATAAATCGCAGGCGAACACATCCGTTCAAGCGGCCGGCGAACCGCCGCACGGCTCCATTCCGCAACCGCGCAAGGCGGCCGCGCCGCCGCCAAACGCTAATGAAACAATCGCCGGACTACACTAAATTAGCGAAAGCCGCGACCCGGCAAACCGGATCCAAGCATGCGCCGGTCGGGATTCGGCGGCGACGCGGGAAATGTCGGCGCGGCGCATCCGCCAAGCGGCGCCGCCGGTTAGCCAACCGCCGCAATCGCCCTCGATAGCGATACGATATGGAAGCGGATGGCGGATAGAGTGCGATCCAGCGGCATGGCGGCGATTCTTAGGCTATCATGAACATTCAAAGGCAAATGGCGAACCATCGAGGATCGCCCGTTCCGCAGAAAACGAACGATGATTCCGCCGAATCGCGTCGGCGCGGGCATTAAGCAATATGACCCCTGCTGGTTTCATCGACTCGGTTAATTCGAGCGGTGCTTTTACATTGAATGTACGTGTATTTTATAGGCGCGCCTCGTCCGGCCAACCGTTCGAAATGTTCGCCATAGCGCGTCTCTCTTGACCCAAGATCAGTTATACCCGACGGCAAACGGCATAGGAGCATTGCGATGGACTACAGTGGTGTTTCTCCAGATCAGGCTAAACGGCTAAACCTTCTGAAATTGCGGATTAACGAAGCGAAAATTCCCGCGTCCGCGCTGGACGAATCGCTGAATATCGCGACCTGGAATATTCGGGATTTCGGCAAGAAATCCCGAACGGACGACGCCATCCTGTTTATCGCCGAGATATTGTATCAATTCGATATTATTGCGATTACGGAGCTGCGCGACGATTTATCCGACCTCAAACGCGTACTCGAGCGTTTGGGACCCTACTGGAAATTCGTGCTGAGCGACTGGCAGGACGATTGGGGAGGAAATTGGGAGCGCACCGCATTTATTTACGACCATCGCATGGTGACTTTTACCGGTCTGGCGGCGGAAGCGCAACCCAACCGGAAGAAAATCGGCGCCGAATACATCAGCGAGCAAAGCTGGTGGCGTTCTCCCTATTTAGCCTCGTTTCGCGCCGGAAGTTTCGATTTCATCCTCATGGCGACGCACAGCCGTTGGGGGAAAACCGAAGCGCAACGCAAGCGCGAACTCGCTTCTTTTGGCGAATGGATTAAAAGCCGGTGGACAGACGATAAAGACAAGGTATTCGATAAGGACATGATCCTAATGGGCGACTTCAACATCCCCAAGATTGGCGACAGCCTGTATAACGCGCTCTGCCAGCCTAGCGGTCTGGTCATGCCCGACGCCTTGGCAAATATTAAAGATACGGTAGCCAGCAACCGCGTCCGAAGATACGACCAAATCCTGCATTTGCCCACCGCGGATATTTACGTGTCGCAACATGGCGGGGTGATCGACTTTTCAGCGGACGCCCTCATGGAAGCGCTGCTGCCAACTATCGATAAGAACAAGCTGACCTACCAGTTAAGCGACCACTTCCCTCTTTGGATGCAAGTCTATACCGATAATGACCGAGCTCAGTTGGATTCCATTATTATTGGAGGAGAATAACGGCGCCTCGACGAACGCCAGCCAATTGCAGACGCCTATCCGCCCCTTGGGGAAAGTCCCCTTCTGCCTAGATTAGTCGGCCATTAACCCAAAAACACTAAATTTTCCGGTTTTTCCTTTAACTTGATTTTCCCGGCTTCATTGACGCCAATCAGATTATCCAAATGGGTGAAATGGAGCCGGCTTAAAATCAAGACGGGCTCCGGATGCTCGCGCAAGAACGCGATAAATCCCTTACCGTCGAAACGACCGTCATTTTCCCGAAGATAGGTCACGATCCGGCGAAATAGCTTAGGAAGTAATACATAACGATCCACCACTGCGTCAACTCCATCTATCTTTATGAATTGATTCGTCTTATCGTCGCGCCATACACCTCTGCCGCCTTTTCTCGCTTTTCCCGCCTCCTTGGCGAAGAGCGCGCGAAGATCATAAAACAACCCATCGTAAAAGGTCGGATAGGCCAAGCCACTGGACAGCATTTTAAAGTTAATCGATTTCTTAACCAGATTTTGGTCGAGGAAAACATTTTCTCCGTCTTTAAACGCCAGCGACGACGGGAAAACATAAGAAACGGGCCGTCCATTTCTTTCCACCAGGCGCGACATAATGTAACCGCCGACGCCATCATCGGCGGAGACGACCCTGGAGTGGGCGGAATTCCACACGACATTGGCGATGCCTAGCATGCTGAATAATTTTTTAGTCGCGGCGTCAGCGTATGCTAACGGCTGATGCTGGCCCTTATAATGCGTTTCTAGGGTGTCTATCGCCTCGATTCTCAACTGCACGTGATCTTTAGCATTCAGCCGGACCTTTCGGCCCGCCAGTTGGTTCCAATGCGCCGCATCGGCCGCCTTAAATCGGATCGAATCTCCATCCGGAGAGTATCCCGCGACATGAAACGTCCCTTTAATGACGGTAAACGACATGCGCTCCCCCTAATCAGGAATGGCGGCGACACGGTAAAAACCGGCGCCGCATGGAGAAATGCTACGATACGGCTTCAAGCGCCCCGCGGACTTGAGCGCCGCCGCTGGGAGTGGAATTCGATAAAACAGCGGCGGCCCGTTACGCCGCTTTAATGCGTGTGGCCCTCGGGGCCGTGGACATGGCTATGGGAAATTTCCTCGGTCGTGGCAGGGCGCACATCGACGATATTGCAAACGAAGCGCAGCGTCTTCCCCGCCAGGGGATGATTGCCGTCCACCACGACCTGGCCGTCAGCGATATCGGTAACCGTAAACAGCATCATCTCATCCGAACCTTCCGCAGTTGCCTCCAATCGCGAGCCGGCCTGAATGTCCTCTGGAAACAATTCGATGGATTCGACCCGCAGCAAATCGGCGTCGTAATCGCCAAACGCATCCGCCGGCGTGAGGGTAAGCTCTACGGTATCGCCCACGGTCTTGCCCTGGATCATGGCTTCCACCTTGGGGAAAATCCCATCATAGCCGCCATGCAGATAGCTGACCGTTTCGTCGCTTTTCTCTAGCAACGAGCCGTCCGCCTCATGCAACTCATATTGCAGTGAAACCACCGAATTTTTCTCAACGTGCATGAAGAACGAATCCTTGTGACGATATTTTACGGAAATAGGCGCGCACGGCGAGACGCGTGTCGAAAAAGAGGTAAGTTTCGATAGTAAACCACCCGCTGTAGCAAGGCAACCGCCCGGCCTATTCCGGCTCGCGCGCGCAACGCGCTGAGAATAATCCCATCGAGCGCCGGACGCACGAAGCATCGGCGGCGGTTTCACCCACGCGGCTGCGCAGCCAAAACGGTTGGAATGGAAAACGGCTAACCGTGTGTGCGGCGGCGCTGGGAAACGCGGCTGTTTTTCCCTACCGAAAATCGAGAGATGGTTTTCCACTCTCGCGAAACCGCGGATTGGCGCATCGCGCGCGACAAGCCAGGCTACCGCTCTTTAGACCATCGTGGGCAAGGGCGGCCGACCGCCGCCGCACCCTTGACAACCCTCGCCAAACGGCCAATGATTCCCCCATTATTCCTCTGCACATGTAGCGAACCGAGATGAGAACAAAAATCGCCCTTTCCCCCCGTGTCCTGGCTTATTTCCTGCTGGCGGCGGTCGTGCTGACCGCTGGCTGCGCTAACCTTAATCGCCCGGAAGTGGCTACGCCCGCCGCAGATCACACGGGAAAAGCGCCGCCCAACGCCCTGCCGATTTCCGGCCTGCCCATCCCCGCCGACGCCAAACTCGACACCGATCAATCGATTATCATGGGCGGGATGGATCATTGGATCGGACGCGTCGTGCTGTACGTCGGCAGCTCACCGACCGAAAGCTATAATTTTTTCCAAAAGGGCATGCCGAGTTATGGCTGGACCCCCGGGACGGCGGTGCAATCGAATATCAGCACGCTGACGTATCTGCGTCCCAGCCAAGTCGCTACCGTACAAATCGAGGCCGCCAACCTGGGCGGCGCTAAAATTACAGTGGTCGTTTCCCCTCGTCAAATCGCGCCCGCCGCCCCGCCGGGAGCCACGCAACCGCAGTAACGCGCCGTGTGGCCGGCTACGCGCTAGTCAAGTCAGCGCCCCGGCGCTGGGCGCTCATGGCGTAACCCACCGATGTCTCCTACCGCCCCGCCGCCGCCAGAAAACCGGGATTGGATTACCCGCATGCTGCTGGCGGGCAGCGCCCTTCCGACGCCGGAAGCCATGGCGGCGTTCGCCGCTGACCCGCATTACGCCGTACGTAGGGCGCTAGCCGCTAATCCCCGCACGCCAACGGAAATACTGGACCGACTGGCCGGCGACCCCCGGCCGGACGTCCAGGCGGCAACGGCGCAAAATCTGCGCACGGCCGCCGCCGTGCTGACGCAACTCGCCGGTTGCGCCGATTGGCGAATACGCGAATCCGTGGCCAAAAATCCCAACGCGCCCGCCGATACATTGCAACGCTTAGGAAATGACGGAGACTCCCGGGTATGCGCCGCGCTCGCCAGCAACAACGCCGCACCGGAAGCGGTGCTGCGTGGTCTCGCCCGCCATGCCCTGTGGGGCGTGCGCGCCTTTCTCGCGGGGAATTCCCGTGCGCCGCAAGATATCCTCGCCCTGCTTGCCGCCGATACGTCCTGGAGCGTGCGCATGGGCGTAGCGGCTAATCCTAGCGCGCCGTTTGCGCTACTGAAAAAACTTATCCACGACAGCGACCGTCGGGTGCGCGGCGCCATTGCCGAAAATCCCGCCATGACGGTGGATAGCTTGAAAAGACTGCTGCAATGAAGCACCGCGGCCACTATTTGGCCACCTAAGCGCTTTCTGCTAAGGTGAATGAGCGCCTGATTATTTCTTCCGATCATCCGGCGGCTTGAGCGATACGCCAGCACCGGGGACATCGGCAGAGTATAAGCTGTACGCCCGGTGCGCGAGCCCAGCGCGGTCTTGCCTGGCGGCCGCCCGTCCTTAATCTCCATAGGAGCACGGTACGCATGGCACACTCTTCCCAGCCCAATAAGCAGCTACCCGCCGCCGCCTATAAAATCATTAGCGAACTCATCAGCGATACGGGAAAGCTGTTGGAAAAACATAGCGACGAGGCCGTGGACACCAATACCGAGCTCACCTTCCTCGCCTTGGCTATCGGCAGCATCATCGGTATCGCGGTGCGGGCCGACCGCCACGAGGAGACGATCCGCCTAATGGAAGGCTATATTCGCGCCGGCATTGGATCCACGCAAGACCATTGTCTGGAAAAAATTCTGTTTAATTAACCGTCGACGCACGCCGGTTGGACCGGGAAAACCGGCGCCCGAGGAAGACGCCGCGCCACCGATGCATTCCCCGGCGACGTTCCGCACGACGGCAAACGGAGCGCCGCCGAAAACTAATTGTAACCTATTGTTATAAAAATACTTTATCCAGCAGACTAAATTATACGCAACGTAAAAATTCCCTGTCCTTAAAATGGGTTACAACATGATGACGGCAGAATCCACAAGCTTATCCACAGTTTTTGTGGAGAACGTCTATTTTAGTCGAGCAATGAGGCGGTTAGTTGCGATTGATCAGGCAACGGATGAACGCCGCCGGGAAAAAGGCTGCGGGATATAACGCTGCGCCGCCAGGCAGTCGCTGTTCAATCCCACCGACAGGCAACCGCCCGGCGTCGATGAAGCGCTCCGTTCTTCAGAAGGAAACGGCGGTTGCTTGCCGGTAAAGGGGCGCGCCGTCCTCTGGCCCGAAACAAGCGGCGTAGTCGGTGCACTCGCGACAACTGGGCGCAGGGCAAATCGGTAATTCCGCCCGTTCGCACAATTGTTTATAAAAGAATTTTTTCCACTTCATGTTGCTGGTGTTTTTAGCAAACAGGGAAGAAAAGTGATCCCGTAGCAAGCTAGACAGCGCCTGGCGATCGGGTAATCCCAAGTCCTGCCACAAATGATTGCCGCCCAGGCAAGCCGCCGCCACGGCATGAGA
>DOVS01000285.1 GCA_003519965.1 Betaproteobacteria bacterium | reverse complement strand
TCCGGTTCCGGCAAATCCACCCTCGCGCACGCAGTGGAAGAACGGCTGCATGCGCTCGGCTGCCACAGCTTTGTCTTCGATGGCGACAACGTGCGCCATGGATTATGCGGCGACCTGGGATTTTCCGTCCACGACCGCGAAGAAAACATCCGCCGCATCGGAGAGATGGCGAAGCTATTCGTCGAGGCCGGCGTGATCGCGCTCACGGCGTTCATCTCTCCTTTCGCCCGCGACCGTGAGCGGGTGCGCCATCTCGTCGCCGCCGCGGATTTCATTGAAATCTATTGCCGCTGCCCCTTGGATGTCTGCGAAAGCCGCGATACTAAAGGCCTTTACCGCCGCGCGCGCGCTGGCGCCATCGCCGAATTCACCGGGATTTCTTCCCCCTATGAAGCACCGAAGACCGCGGAACTGATTGTGGACACAGGGAAAGACCAGTTATCGGCCTGCACCGATCAAGTGATGGCTTTCCTGCGACAACGGGGCGTCGCACCCGGCCATGACCACGCTTAATCCGCTACGCGCCGGCGCGCATCTTTACCGGCATCGCTACCTGATCGGTCAATTAACCCGCCGCGAGGTCTTGCTGAAATATCGTGGCTCGTACCTAGGCATCGGCTGGTCGTTCTTTTATCCGCTGTTGCTTCTCGCTACCTTCACCTTGGTGTTCGGGCACATATTCGGCGCCCGCTGGCATGCGCGCGCCCACCCCGCCATCCCCCTCGTGCTGGTCATGTATTGTGGACTGGCGGTATTCAACCTGTTCGCTGAAACCGCCGCCGCGGCGCCGCGGCTCATCCTCGGCTATCAAAGTTACGTCAAGAAAATTATCTTCCCCACGGAAATCTTGCCGCTGGTGCTAGTTATGTCCAGCACGGTGCACGCCGCCATTAATTTCCTGATATTGCTGCTGTTTATCGCTGTATTCGCTAAGCTGCATCTGACGCTGCTGCTCGTTCCGCTCATTCTATTACCGCTCTGGCTGTTCGTTCTCGGCGTCGCTTGGCTGCTCGCTGCGACGGGAGTGTTTGTCCGCGATTTAGCCCATGTCATGCCGGTTTTCGTCCAGATACTGATGTTCCTCTCGCCGGTTTTTTATCCTCAAAGCGCAGTGCCGGCCTCGTTGCAATGGCTTTACCATATGAATCCCTTGGGGATCGTTATCGAGGAATTGCGGCAAGTGGCCTTATGGGGCGTTCCGCCCGATTGGATAAAATGGCTGGCCGTACTGGCAGTCAGCGGCGCCACCGCGCTTGCTGGCTACGCCTTCTTCACGCGTAGCCAGGAGGAGTTCGCCGATGTCCTCTGAAGCCGTGATCTCCGTCCACAACCTGAGCAAGCATTACCGGATTTACAACCACCCCGTAGACCGCATCCGGCAGATGCTGTCTCTGGGCGGAAAAAAGCATTACCGGGAATTTACCGCCCTCGATGACATTCATCTCGATATCCGCCGCGGGGAAACCGTCGGCATCGTCGGCCGCAATGGATCGGGGAAAAGCACCTTACTGCAACTAGTCTGCGGCATTCTAAAACCGACGGCGGGTGAAGTGCAAGTCAATGGGCGCATTGCCGCCTTGCTCGAATTAGGCGCCGGCTTCCATCCCGAATTCAGCGGACGCGAGAATATTTATATGCAAGCCGCGATTATGAATATCAGCCGCGAGGAAGCGGATAAGCGCCTGCCGGAAATCGCCGCCTTCGCCGATATTGGGGATTTTCTCGGCCAGCCCGTCAAAACGTATTCCAGCGGAATGTTCGTGCGCTTGGCGTTCGCCGTGGCGATCGCCATGTCGCCGGACATTCTCATTGTCGATGAAGCCTTATCGGTCGGCGATGCGCTGTTCCAGGCCAAATGCTTCGCCAAATTCAGGGAGTTCAAGACGCAGGGCGTTACGATTTTATTCGTTACCCATAGCCTCGATCTCATTACCTCTCATTGCGATACGGCGTTCATGCTCGATCGGGGCGTATTAGCCGGGCGCGGCTCCCCTAAGGAAGTCGTCGATCAATACCGCCGTCACATTGCGATCAAGGAAGAATCCCGCCAACAAGCATCCTTCCCAACGCCTGCGCAGACTGCACTGGAATGGCCGCGCACATTTGAACTGAATCCGGCGGAGAATCGCTATGGTTCGGGAGAAGCGGAAATACGCGAAGCAGGGCTTTTCACGGAGAACGAAACACCCAGCCAAATTTTCATGCGTAACGCCCCCTTTAGTATCCGGCTCCATATCCACGCCCATCACGATGTGGCGTCCCCCATTGTGTCCTTCGTGATCAAAGACGTGAAGGGCACGGTGCTCTGCGGCACAACCACCTTGATGGAACACCTCGATCTCGGCCCCCTCGGCAGCGGAAAACGCCTCATGGTCGCTTTCCGGCAAATCATGCGGCTGAACCCGGGAAATTACTTGCTTTCCGTCGGATGCCAAACACTGGGCGAAGAAGGATACATCCCCTACGACGTTCGCTTGGACCTCATCGCGTTTCAGGTTGTTAGCGATGGGGAGCGCCCGGGCGTATTCGATCCTGAATCGACCATTGAGTGGCGCCATCTGAATGATTTAGCGCAGCGCGAGAAAGATCAGCCATGACATCGACACCCATTAAAATCTGGCCCCTAGCTAAAATCATCGCGCCGGAAACCATCACATGGGGCGAACGCATCATGATCGACGACTTCGTCTTTATCGGCGCGCAACGCAAACTCATTATCGGCAACTACGTTCATATCGCCACCCATAGTTCCATTACCGGCGGCGGCGAATGTATTCTGGCGGATTTCTGCGGCCTTTCCAGCGGCGTCAGAATTATCACGGGAACGGACGATTTTCTGGGAGGAGGATTGACCAACCCGTGTATTCCCTCGGAATTTCGGGCGGTCCGCCGCGGCCGGGTCGTCATCGAATCTCACGCCATCATCGGCGCAAACACGGTTGTTTTTCCCGACATCGTGATTGGCGAAGGCGTCGCCGTCAGCGCCGGCAGCGTCGTGACCAAAGATTTGGAGCCATGGGGCGTCTATGCCGGCGCCCCCGCCCGGCGCGTCAAACCTCGGCCAATGGACGCGGTGCTCGACGCCGAACAGGCGCTCTATCGACGTTTCGGCGCGCCAACGCCATCCTATCGCCTACCGGAGCGCTGATTCTCCGTGATTCCGTTCATTCGCCCGACCCTTCCTTCTCCCGAGGCATGGCTGCCCTTTTTGCGCGCCAGCTATGCAGCGCGCTACTTCAGCAATGGCGGTCCCTGCGCCCGGCAATTGGAAGCGGCGCTCACGCAAAAATACGCGCAGCCTCAACGGGAGGCCATTCTCGTCTCCAGCGGAACCAGCGGCATCACCGCTGCCTTGCTCGCGTTGGACATTCATGGTCCCGTCGTCGTGCCGGCCTTTACTTTTCCCGCCACCGCCCAAGCCGTCCTTGCCGCAGGCTGCACCCCCGTCTTTTGCGACGTCAGTTTGGCGACGTGGGAGCTCGATCCGCAAAGCTTAACCGATATTCTCGCGAACCAAACGATCCAGGCCATTATTCACGTTCGCGCCTTCGGTTTTTGCCAGGACATAACGTCGATTGAAGACATCGCCGCCGCCCACACCGTCCCGCTCCTCGTAGACGCCGCCGCCGCCCTGGGAGGACGCCTGCCGCAAGGCCCTTACGCGGGCGGCCAGGGACTTCTGGAGATTTTCTCCTTGCACGCCACCAAAGTATTCGGCATCGGCGAAGGCGGTGTGATTTTCGCACCGCCGGGACGCGCCGCCGAGAAAATCCGCACGGCGATTCATTTTGGCCTGGAGAATGACGCGGTCGTCGGGCGCGGCGTCAACGGCAAACTGAGCGAATTCGGCGCCGCCGTCGGACTCGCGCTGCTCGCGAATATCGACGACTTCATCGCCCATCGCGCCCACAGAGCCCGTCACTATGCCTCACGGCTAGCCGCGCACATGGCGCTAGCTCATCCCGAGGCGCCAGGCGCGCCCCCGTGGCAATCCTTTCCGGTGCTCCTCGACCCGTTGGATACCGCGCTATCGACCACACAGGTCGTCGCAGCATGCAAAGACCGGGGGCTGGAAATCAAACGTTACTACCATCCCGCGCTGCATACGCAACGCTGCTTCGCCAGCGGCGCACGGCTGCCTCATTCGGAACAATTAGCAAACCGCATGGTGTGCCTGCCGATCTACTCGGATATGACCGTGGAGGAAAACGAGTCGGTCATCCAAATTTTCTTACATAGTCTCGGCATGAAAAAACCAATCCATGACTAAACGGCCTCTCTCCTGGCGAAGCCTCTTCTCCCGATTCGCGGAACAATCTTCCGGCGACGGTCCGCCCCTGCCCAGCCTGGAAATCCATGTGCCGATCAGCCCGACCGATCACTTTTTCACCATGATCCACTTCCTCGCCGCTTCTCTGCGCGCCCATGGCGGCGCCCTATCCAGCGCGCCGATTATCGTGACGGTCGGCGGGGATTGCGAACCGGCCGACCTATACTCGGCGCAGCCTTGGTCCAGGAACTATCCAATCAAATGGGTATGGCTAGCACGCAGCCTCTACCGCGAGAAAATTTATTACGCCACGGCAGTCGAGCGATTTCGCCATCATTTCGAGTCGGATCTGGTCTTAATGCTGGATGCCGATATGATCGTCATGCGGCCATTCGACGACCTGGTGCGCCAGGTAGCCCTGGAAAAATACTTCGGCGGCTTCATTGCCCATGTCTCCCCGTTCATGATGCACAATCGGCAAAATCCCGGGCAAACCGCATCGAACAAGGAATGGTGGCATCAATTATTCAGCCCCGAACCATTAACCGAACACAGGTATCGCTTTGAACATACGGGCTGGAAAACCATGTTCACCGACCCTGATTATCGATTTTGTCCGCCTTATTTCAACCTCGGATTTCTCATCGCGCCCGCCGAGCAAATGCGAAAAATCGGCGCCGTCATCGATGAGACCATGGCCCAGGTAGACCAAACGCTGACGACAATCTACAAATGCCAGCTCGCCCTCACCCTAGCGTTGTGCCGCCTGGAAATTCCCGTTCGCCCCCTGGCGGCCCGCTACAATTACCCCAACATCGACGCATTCCGGTCTGCGTACCCGCAAGATTTCAGCGATATACGCATCCTTCACTATCTGGCGAACGACCAAATCGATAAGCAACGCGACTTTCAATCCGTGGAAAAAACGGGATACTGGCTGAAAACGAAACGGCTGACCCAGACCAACCGCCTATTGCGCAACGTGTTACGTCCGCTATATGGTCAAATAAAAACT
>DOVS01000025.1:277-2874 GCA_003519965.1 Betaproteobacteria bacterium | reverse complement strand
CCTATTGCAAACGCTGGACAGCGCGGCGCAAGGCTGTCTCTAGGGACGCTTTGCCGCCATGGTCACCGCCCCGGTGCACAAAGGCGTCATCAACGACGCGGGCATTCCGTTTACCGGCCACACCGAGTATCTCGCGGCGCGCACCGGCGTGCCCCACGTCGTGATTATGCTCGCCGGCGGCGGCCTGCGGGTCGCGCTGGCCACCACTCACTTGCCATTGCGGCAAGTCGCGGACGCCATCACCCGCGACGGCCTCTCGCGAACGTTGTACATCCTCCATCACGATCTGAACACCCGGTTCGCCATCCCACGGCCGCGGATTCTGATTGCGGGGCTTAACCCCCATGCCGGCGAGTCGGGGTATTTAGGACGCGAGGAAATCGACATCATCGAACCGCTAGTGCATCAACTGCGCACCGACGGCATGGATCTGACCGGGCCGCTGCCGGCCGACACCTTATTCACCCCACCCGCTCTCGAATCGGCGGATGCGGTGCTGGCGATGTACCATGACCAAGGCTTGCCGGTACTGAAATACGCTAGCTTCGGCCACGGGGTGAATATTACCTTGGGACTGCCCATCATCCGCACTTCGGTCGATCACGGCGCCGCGTTAACGCTCGCCGGCACGGGCCGGGCCCAAGGCGGCAGTCTGGCGGCCGCTCTCGCCATGGCGCTGGAATTGGCGCGCAATCAGACCCGGCGGCATACGCCATCATGACTTCCCGCCATTTACCAACGCAGTCCGGGCGGCGTCGATGAACCATATCCCGCGCAAGCGGTTCGGCCAGCATTTTCTCACCGACCCCGGCATTATCGACGCAATCGTCCGCGCCATCGCGCCAGCGGCGGATGACGCCATGGTGGAGATCGGCCCTGGTTTGGGCGCGCTCACCCGCCCCTTGCTGCAAACGCTCGATCACCTGCACGCGGTGGAGCTCGACCGCGACATCATTACCCGGCTGCAACAACGCTTTCCGCCCGAACGGCTCACGATCCATAGCGGCGATGCACTGACTTTCGACTTTACGTCTCTCGGCGGGCGTATTCGGGTTGTCGGCAATCTACCCTATAATATTTCCACCCCCTTGCTGTTTCATTTGAGCGGGGCGGCCGGACAGTTAATCGACCTCCATTTCATGCTCCAGCAAGAAGTCGTGGCGCGCATGGTCGCAGAACCCGCTACCGCCGCCTACGGGCGGTTGTCGGTCATGCTGCAATACCATTTCACGATGGAATGGCTGTTTAGCGTGCCGCCGCAGGCGTTTCGTCCCCCGCCCAAGGTCGAGTCGGCGATTGTGCGCCTCATCCCGTGGCGGCCCTTACCCTATCCCGCCGCAGACGAGGCGCTGTTTGGCCGAGTGGTCGCCGCCGCGTTCGCCCAACGCCGTAAAACGTTGCGCAACACACTGAAACGCTTCCTCGGCGCCGAGGATTTCACCGCCCTTGGCATCGACGCCGGCCGGCGCGCGGAAACCCTCGGCGTGGCGGAATTCGCCGCCATCGCCAACTATCTCCATACGAATACGACAGCGTAAGCCGGATTACGCTTTTTCCTGAATGAACTCGATGAGATAGCCATCGGGGTCTTCGACAAAAGCAATGACCGTGGTTCCGGCGTTCATCGGTCCCGCCGCGCGGATCACTTTACCGCCGCGGTTCTTCACGTCTTCGCACGCCTGGTATACATCGCCCACCGCCAGCGCGATATGACCGAAACCGTCGCCGAGCGCGTAAGACGACACCCCCCAATTGTAGGTGAGCTCGATCACCGCCCCGGCCGCCTCGTCGCCATAACCGACAAAGGCCAAGGTAAACTTCCCCTCCGGGTAATCCTGGCGGCGCAATAATTTCATCCCGAGCACTCGCGTGTAAAAATCAATGGAACGCGCCAAATCGCCAACTCGAATCATCGTGTGCAAAATTCTCATCACCGCCTCCCCTCATCTCCCGCAGAACACTGCGATTATCCGCCATCCGGCGATAGACCGCACAGCCCATAAAAAATCCCCCCGCACCGCACGGTGCAAGGGGATTTTATCGTTATCGCCGCGGCGCCCGGGGGCGCCGCGAGGCAAACACGGCCGGCGGGATTACATCATTCCCATACCGCCCATACCGCCCATGCCGCCCATATCGCCCATGCCGCCGCCAGGCGCGCCAGCGTCTTCTTTCGGCGATTCGGCCACCATGCAATCGGTGGTTAGCATCAAGCCGGCGACGGAAGCGGCGTTCTGCAACGCGGAACGGGTCACCTTGGTCGGATCGAGCACACCCATCTCCACCATGTCGCCATATTCTCCGGTGGCGGCATTGTAGCCGTAGTTGCCCTTGCCTTCCTCGACCTTGTTCACCACCACGGACGGCTCATCGCCGGTGTTGGCCACGATCTGGCGCAGCGGCTCTTCCACGGCGCGCAGAACGATCTTAATACCGGCCTCTTGATCGGCATTGGCGCCCTTGACGGCGACGATGGCGGCGCGTGCGCGCAAGAAAGCTACGCCGCCCCCTGGGACGATACCCTCTTCCACAGCGGCGCGAGTCGCGTGTAGGGCGTCTTCTACGCGGGCTTTCTTCTCTTTCATTTCAACTTCAGT
>DOVS01000025.1:0-233 GCA_003519965.1 Betaproteobacteria bacterium | reverse complement strand
TTCTCACGATCGTAATCGCTGCTGGTTTCCTCGACTTGCTTGCGGATTTGCTTGACGCGGCCTTCGATGGCGTCGACTTGACCAGCGCCGTCGATCAGCGTGGTGTCTTCCTTGCCCACTTCGATGCGCTTGGCTTGGCCCAAATCTTCCAGCGTTATTTTTTCCAGTTGCAGACCGACTTCCTCGGCAATCACCGTGCCGCCGGTCAGAATGGCGATGTCTTCCAGCATGGC
>DOVS01000097.1 GCA_003519965.1 Betaproteobacteria bacterium | reverse complement strand
ATAAATACCCCCTGATGGCCGTCGAAGGCGACTTGAGACTCGTAGTCCTCCGATCCGAGGGTGACTTTGGCGACATCCTTCAAGCGCACCACCGCGCCGTTATGCTGCTTGATAATCAGATTGCGAAAACCGCTCAATGAATGCAGGCTGGTCGACGCCGTCAGGTTGATCTTGACCATCTGGCCCTTGGTGTGGCCCGCGGCGGATAAATAATCGTTATTGGCCAGCGCCGTATGCACATCCGCCGCGGTGAGCCCGTAAGCGGCGAGTTTGCGCGGATTGAGCCAGGCGCGCAGCGCAAATAGCTTGCCGCCGAGAATCTCCGCCGTCTGCACCCCGTCCACCGCTTGCAGTTGCGGCTGCACCACGCGGGTCAGGTAATCGGTGATCTTGTTGGGCGGCAGCGTCTTGCTGGAAAAACCGATGTACATGGCGTCGGTCGTCTGGCCGATCTTGACGTTCAATACCGGCCGCTGCGCCTCGGGCGGCAGCCGGTTAAGCACCGCGTTGACCTTGGTGTTGATCTCGGTCAAGGCTTTGTCGGAAGGATAATTAAGCCGCAGATTGGCGGTAATAACGCTAACCCCCGGCGTGCTGGTGGAGGTCATATAGTCGATGCCGTTCGCCTGGGCGATGACGTTCTCCAGCGGCGTCGTGACGAATCCCGCGACTTGCCCGGCGTCGGCGCCGGTATAGGTGGTCGCCACGGTGACCACGGCGTTTTCCGTACGCGGAAACTGCAACACCGGCAGCAGCCCGATGGAGCGCAAACCGAGCACCAGCAGGAACAGGCTGACGACAATCGCTAATACCGGCCGGCGGATAAAAATATCGGTAAATTTCATGCGTGCCCTCGCTTACTCGTCTTTCGGCTGCGGCGCGGCGTCGTTGGCCGGCTCAATGGTATTATTAATGGCGACCGGCGTGCCGTTGCGCAATTTGATCTGGCCCGCGGTCACCACCACATCCCCGGCCTTCACCCCGCGCAAGATCGCCACCTGGTCGCCCCGCGTCTGTCCGAGCGTCACGAAGCGCTGCCGCGCCACCCACTTGGGCTTGCCCTTCGCCCCTTTGCCGCGATGCTCCACCAGGAAGACGACGTCACCGTAAGGGTTATAGCTGATCGCCGTCTGCGGCAGCGTGATATGGCGTTGCGCCCGGCCAATATCGATCTTCGCGACTGCGAACGCGCCCGGCAACAGCAACCGTTTCGGATTGCGCACCATCGCGCGCACCTCGACGTTGCGCGTACTGCGGTCGGCCTTCGGATCGATGGCGGAGATCTTGCCGGCGAAAGTGCGGCCGGGAAACGCGTCGGTTTTCACCAAGACGTGCTGGCCCACCCTAACTTGGCCGATGGCTTTCTGCGGCACGTAAAAATCGAGGAAAATAGGGTTGAGCGCCTGCAAGGTGACAATCTTGGCGCCGGGATTGAGATATTGCCCCAAATCGACCGCCCGGATGCCTAGGCGGCCGGCGAACGGCGCCCGAATGGACTTCTTGGCCACCAGCGCCCGCTGCTCGGCGACTTGCGCTTGCGCGCTCTTCAGCTTCGCGATGTCGGTGTCCAGCGTCGCCTGACTGATCGCCCGGCTCTTAAACTGCTGCCGGTCGCGCACCAGCGTTTTCCGCGCGAGTTGTTCCGTTGCCTGGAGGGATTGCAGCTTCGCCTTGTCGGCAGTCGCGTCAAGCGCCGCCAACAGCGCGCCCGCCTTCACCGTTTCGCCCGATTTAAAGTTAATGCGCGACACGATCCCGGCCACCTCCGGCGCGAGGTCCGCGCCATGCACGGCGCGTAGCGAACCGACCGCGTCCAAGTGCGGCTGCCAGACCCGCTCGCTCGCCTGGATAGTCGATACGGTTTGCGTCGGCGCTCCCCGCGCCGCCATGAATTTTCCGATCATGTGCGCCTTGAACGCCTGAAAACCGAAAATTCCGCCGAACAGCACGCCGACAAGTATCAGCATCACCACCATACGCTTGGTCATTCGCAACCTCTTCCTCTTTGTTGAATGGAACGGGCCGTCGCCGGCCGCTCAGTCCCTATTCCGTTTCGATGCCTTATCGACGGCCGATGCATGACGATTCCACCAGCCGCCGCCCAGCGCTTGGAACAACGCCGCGGTATCCGCATAACGTTGCGCCCGGGCGGTAATCACATGGATTCGCGCCTGCTGAGCGTCGCGCCGAGCGGTCAGCAGCGACAAGTAACTCACCGCGCCGAGCGCGAACCGCCGCTGGGTTAGATCGAGAGTCGCCCGCGCCGCGGTGTCGGCGGCGGCCTGCGCCCGCAAACCTTGAGCGTCGGCGTCAAGCGCGCGCAACACATCGGCGACGTTCTGAAAAGCCTGGAGCACCGTCTGCCGGTATTGCGCCGCCGCCTGGTCGTACGCGGCGACAGCGGCGCGGCGCTTCGCGCTGAGCGCGCCGCCGTGAAACAACGGCTGTAGCAAACCCGCCCCCACGCTCCAGATGACGCTCTGACCGTTGAATAGATCGCCAGTGCGGGCCGCCTGGGAGCCGTAGTCCCCGCTCAGCGTAATCTGCGGGTAGAGGTTCGCCGTCGCTACGCCGACCTCGGCGCTGGCGCGATGCAGCAATGCTTCCGCCGCGCGAATATCGGGACGCTGGCGCACCAACGCCGACGGCAAGCTCACCGGCAGCACGCGCGGCAACGCCAATGCATCGAGCTGGAAGCGGGGTAATGTTTTCGTACTCGGCAACCGCCCGACCAGCACCGCCAGCGCATGACGGGTATACGCCAATTGCTTTTCGAGCGGCGGCAGCGTCGCCCGCGTTTGCGCGCGCCGCGACTGCTGCGACAACACCGCGGTGCGCGCCACGGCGCCCAACTGAAACTGCCGCTGCACCACCGCGAGCTGCTTTTGCTCCGCCGCCAACATCGCGTGCGTCGCCGCGATTTGGGCGCGCAGCGACGCCTCCTTGATCGCGGTGGTTACGATATTCCCGCTCAGCGACAAATATGCCGCCTCGAACTGGTAGCGCTGATAATCGACCTGGGCGCGCAACCCCTCCAGTTGCCGCCGCGAACCGCCGGCCAAGTCCAGCGTATAAGAAATGTTGACCGACGCGTTATACAAATTGAACTCGTTGTGCGGGCCGCCGGCGGGCTGAGTAGCGGCCCGCTGCCGCGTCGCTTGGAGAGAGGCGTCGGCGTTCGGGTATAGGAGCGTCCCGCTGGCGGCGCGGAGATTTTCCCGCGCCTCGCGCAACGCCGCGCGCGCCGACGACAGTGTGGGGCTATCCGCCAATCCTTGTTTGACCAGTCCGTCGAGCGCCGGCGAGCGGAATAACCGCCACCACTGCGCAGAGAGATTCCGCGCAAAGGCGAAACGCTGCGCCGCGCCGCCGCCGACCGCCGTGCTTGCCGTGTGCGAAGGCAATGGCGATGCGGTGTACGAATCGGCGGCGGGCGCTTGTGGCGCGTGAAAATCCGGTCCTACCGCGCAACCGGCTAACGCAAGCACCGCGAGAACGACGGCCCCCTGTCTGAACGGCTGTTTCATGATGCGCCCTTCCTATCGTTGGGGATCGGGGCTTCCTCCGGGGATCGCGGCGTTAGGCCGGCCAAGAGCGTGCGCACCGTCTCATGGAGGCGCAAACGCACCGCCTCCGGACCGACTTGTCGGGCAAGAAACTGATCGAACATCGCCCCATGAAAACTACCGGCGAGCAACAGCTCCGCCGCGGACTGCGCCGAGATCTCCACCGCCACCCGCCCCAGCCGCTGTTCGGCTTGCAAATAAGCAGCCAAGGCTTCAACCGAACGCGCCGGACCGATACAGTGCTTACTCAGGATCTCCCGTACGCGGGCGAGCAAGGCATGGTCGGCAAAGAGCGAGCACGTAATCGGGATGATCTTGAACTGGAAATCGAACGCGGCCTGAAGCATATGCTCCAGATTCTCGCGCACCGTGTACTGCCCCACCCGTAACGGCAAACTTTCCAGCGCATGACGAAAATCGCCCATGCTGTATTGCACCACCGCATGGAGCAATTCGGCCTTATCGCTAAAATGATGGTAAAGCGAACCTTCCGCCACGCCCGCTTCGCGTGCAATGGCGCGCGTCGTCACATGGGCGAGGCCGTGGCTTCGGAGAAGACGCTCGGTGGCGTCGATCAGGTTCTGTCGTGTCTTATTGCTCGTCATGACCGCCTAGTTCGTTTGTTGTCGGCAGTGGTTCTTGGCCGCGCTATCCCGCACGCCCGCCGCCCCACCGCCGACAAATTGAGCATATGATCGAAAATATTAATCGATCGCTCACATTATTGTCAAGCCGATGCCGACTGCTCGCAGTAGACCGGCGCCGGGCGCATCGTTCTCATAAAAAATCCGCTCATGGCGCGCCATGGAGCCGTCATCCCTGCGACACGGCCGCACGGGCAGTCCGAATCCGGCGCTAAGATTATTTTCACGAACATGAAAACCGCCGCCGTGAAGCGCCGGGGCGGCGAGAACATTCCGCACCGCCCAATGGCGTCGCGCACGCCGCCGCGGAAACAACAGACGGGGGTTGCCGCCGCCCAACGATTCGCGCGGATGGGCAAGAACACGGTCGAGCCGTCGAGCGCCTCGGGTGCTTTATCGCGGCGGCGCGATCCATCCGGCGCGGCATGCCGGTGGAAACACCGCCAATCCGCAGCTGGCCCGTCGGGTTCGCCAATACTTGCCGGCCGCGTTATATCGCCACCGGCCATCCATCGGCGCGCCGCCACGGCGCGGCGCATCCCAAAAATTACGCAGGACGGGCATTCTTACCGATTCTCTTGAGCAAAAGCACGCCCCGACGGTTCGAAGGGTGTACCCGCCTTGTGCAATAACGCGGACGATAACGGAGAGGCCCGCCGTAACGCCCCAGCCGCCGGCATGCCGCTTACCGGAGCATTCGCCGATCCGCGCCGCCGAAACCGGCGGAAACGCAGGGCCCGGATAAACCGCGGTCACGCGATTCACGCCGTCGAT
>DOVS01000301.1 GCA_003519965.1 Betaproteobacteria bacterium | reverse complement strand
ACCGGGGGGAAATCCGCCGCGCGCAACAATTCATCTCGCGATGGAAAAACACCATGACCGCCCCCGGCGCCGCGCTGAAAGCGGCCGACGACGAAGCGGAGCACCACGCCGCCCGCGCCTACCTGAGCTACCAGGAAACCCTGCGCGCCTACCAGGCGATGGACTTCGACGATCTCATCTTGCTGCCGACCCAATTATTCGCCGAACAGCCCGCTATTCTGGAAAAATGGCGGCACAAGCTGCGCTATTTGCTCATCGACGAGTACCAGGACACCAATGCCTGCCAATACCGGCTCATCAAGCTATTGGCCGGCGTCCGGGGCGCATTCACCGCCGTGGGAGACGACGACCAGGCTATTTACGCCTGGCGCGGCGCCGACGCCGACAACCTGCGCGTGCTGCAAGAAGACTATCCCCGCCTACAGGTGATCAAGCTGGAGCAAAACTACCGCTCCACGGTACGCATTCTCCGCGCCGCCAACCACCTGATCGCCCACAACACCAAACTATTCGAGAAACGGCTGTGGAGCAAACTCGGCATGGGCGACCCCATCAAAGTCTTCGAAGCGAAAACCGAGGAAAACGAGGCGGAAACAACGATTATGCGGCTATTGGCCCATAAGTTCGAGCATCGCACCCGCTTCGCCGATTACGCCATCCTGTACCGCGGCAATCATCAGGCGCGGCTGTTCGAACAGTTTCTGCGCAACGAACGCATACCTTACCTGTTAAGCGGCGGCAGCTCTTTCTTCGCCCGGGCGGAAATCAAGGACATTACCGCCTACCTGCGGCTGCTCGCCAACAGCGACGACGACCCGGCGTTTATCCGCGCGATCACCACGCCGAAGCGCGGCGTCGGCGCCCAGACTCTGGAAAAACTCGGCGCATACGCCGCCAGTCGTCATTTAAGTCTGTTCGCCGCCGCCTTCGAGGCGGGCTTCGCCGCCCAACTCGGCGCCCAGCAACTGGAGCCGCTGTTGGCTTTTTGCGATTACGTCAACCGTCTGCAATACCGCGCGGAACGCGAACCGGCGGCGGCAATTTTACAAGACCTGCTCCACGCCATCGATTACGAGACCTACCTTTACGACAGCACCGAACCGCGCCAAGCGGAAACCAAGTGGAAAAACGTGCAAGAGTTCACTGCCTGGCTGACCCGCAAAGCGGAAGAAGACGGCAAAAGCATCGCCGACCTCACTCAAACCATCGCGCTGATTAGCCTTCTGGAAAAAAACGACGACGAAAACAGCGACGCGGTGCGGCTGTCCACCCTCCACGCCGCCAAAGGCCTGGAGTTTCCCCACGTCTTTCTCGCCGGCGTGGAAGAAGGCATTCTGCCCCACCGGGAATGCCTGGAAAGCGACCAGGTGGAAGAAGAACGGCGGCTGATGTATGTCGGCGTCACCCGCGCGCAACGCGGCCTCACCTTGAGCTATTGTGCGAAACGCAAACGCGGCGGCGAATGGCAAAACAGCGAACCCAGCCGCTTCATCGCCGAGCTGTCGCAGGAAGACCTGCGTTTCAGCGGCGGGAAAAACACCCCCGCGCCGCAACAAAAAGCCGAAGGCAACGCCCGCCTCGACCAGCTCAAGGCGATGCTGCGCAAACCCGCCGCCTAACACTTCGCGCGGCGGGATTCTTTTGGGCGAAAACGTGCAGGAACGCACAATAATGCGTGCAGACGTCCGGCTCGCCGGTTCGGATAAAACGAACCACTAAAAAATATAGGCGCCGATATTTTATCGGGCCGCTCGATATAATGATCCTGCGCATTAAACAGAAAATGGCATCCTCGCCATCGTTAGCACGCGCCGCGTCCCCGCGTAGTGCAAAAAAAGGGTGCCGCGAGACATCTTTAAACCTGTTCCCCCAAAATGCGACTTGGCCTACAATCTCAATTGTTAATAATGATGAGAGAGTCTGTGTCTCGACTCAATAATCAATCGGTTTTTCAGCCTGCCTATGTTTGATCCGCCGCATTTAGACTCGATTGCGCCAGCCGGCGCCATTGGCAGCCGGAAACCGTCTGCGCGTCCCGGCCCGAAAACTCAACCGCCCCGGCGCCGATTTTTTGAATTTTTTGCCGGCTCCGGCCTGGTGACACAGGGGTTTAAGGGTATTTTTGACCCTGTGTGGGCTAATGATGTTTGCAAGAAAAAAACGGCGGTATACACGGCTAACCACGGGGAAACGCATTTTTCCCATGGTCCTATTGAGCGCGTGAACGGCGCGGATTTGCCACAGGCGCCCCTTGCTTGGGCTTCATTCCCCTGCCAAGACATATCCTTAGCGGGTCTGGTCGAAGGTATTCATGCAACACGCAGCGGCCTGGTGTGGGAGTGGTTGCGGGTCATTGACGAAATGCCGAAACGCCCGACGGTGCTTGTCGCCGAGAACGTTGCCGGTTTAGTCTCTCTAAACGAAGGCGCGCACTATCGCGCACTCCATCAATCCCTGGTTGAACGGGGCTATCACGTCGGAGCGATGCTCATCAATGCGGATCGTTGGGTTCCGCAATCGCGACAGCGCGTTTTCGTTGTCGCCATCGACGCGCGATCGCTCCTCCCCCTTTCCTTGACCAGTTCGAGCTATAACTGGCTTCACCCCGTTTCAGTACGCCGCGCGGCCCACGGCCTGCCCGGTTGGATCTGGTGGTCGATGCCTCAGCCGCCGAAACGCCAATCCTCGCTTGCAGACATCGTGGAGTGGAATGCGGAAACCCAAGACCCCAAGGCGCAACAACGCAATCTATCGCTTATTTCTCCGCGACACGCCAGTACTCTTGAATCCTTGCCAGCGAACGAGCGACTGGCTGTTCCGGGATATAAACGGACACGCAACGGCAAGCAAGTACTTGAATTACGTTTCGACAATATCGCGGGCTGTCTACGAACGCCAGAAGGCGGCAGTAGCCGCCAGCTTCTTGTGTTGCGCCAGAACGGCGGCCTCCGTTGCCGGCTGCTGACTGTGCGCGAAACAGCTCGTTTGATGGGCGCGCCTGACACCTATAAAATTCCCGGCAGCTACAATGACGGGTATAAGGCAATGGGTGACGGCGTGGCCGTCCCCGTGGCGCGGTGGCTGGCAAAGCATCTCTTGTCGCCTCTGGTAAAAACCAATGCCTAACGCCAAACTTGAGGCCGAGCTTCTCAACTTCCGTGACACGAAACAGATCGTTAACATTGGCGCATTAGGCACTGTCCTTATCATCACACGAAAAGCCAATAACCTTGGATTTCCACTAGACCCAAGCAAGCGCATCACCAAGGGGGGCGGGCAGGTTTCAGGACTCAGCGGGCGCGCAATCAANNTTAGAGCACGGCGTCGGCAATTTTGTGGGAACGGAATCTGGCGGGACCCGCCGGGGAACACCCAACCTCGCCCGCGCCTACGCCGAATGGCTTAATATATTGAACAGCGAGGGGGTTGGCGCAACTTGACAAAATCGAGACAGGGTGGATTGGCCGCTTCATCGAATACTGCAATACAAAACCCCTCAAACGCAACGATGACCAAGCGAAGACCTTGGTTGCCGTATGACGAGATTTACTCGATCGGGCCATTGATCGGCAACGAAAGCCGCCGGGGAAAACCTATATCGGGACCGTCCTTCAGCATCTTGTCGGGGCTAAGCTCGAATTGGCCTTGCCCGACACCAAGATCATCCATAATGGCGCATCGGTTGCAGACGCCGTTTCGGCGCGGTCTGGCGATTTTGTCATTGACGACGCGATCATCCATTGCACGACCGCGCCTTCTAGGGAGCGAATGCCGAAATGCAAGGAAAACCTCCAGCCGGGAAAGCGGCCGATTATCTTGACCCTCGCTAAAACGATAGGCGCCGCGGAAGGTTCGAGCGAAGCGCTGAACATCGAAGGACGTGTTGAAATGATGGATGCACTCCAATTTTTGGCCGCTAAGCTCTACGAAATGCGCCTATTTAAGACGTCTCGGCGAAAAACCACCAGCGACAAGCTTGTCGAAAAATATAACGAGATCGTTCGCACAGACGCATCCGGCGCGAGCTTGCGAATAGCCATCGGCTAGGGGCTGCGTTGGCCGACAATCTAACCTCTGCGCAACGATCTCGCGCCATGCGGCGAATCAAGAGCAAGGATACCTCGCCAGAAATCGCCCTACGTTTGCTTGTCCGGGAACTTGGCTTCTCCGGTTATCGTCTCCACCGCAAAGACCTTCCCGGCAAACCCGATTTAGCCTGGATAGGGCGCAAGCAAGCGATCTTCCTGCATGGATGCTTTTGGCATGGGCATGATTGTCCCAGAGGCGCCAGAATACCTAAAACCAATACGCGCTATTGGCAAACCAAGATTGAAAAGAACCGGCGCCGAGATATTCAACACACTGCCCAATTCACGGAACAACGCTGGCGTGTACTAACCGTGTGGGAATGCGAATTGAAAAATAAAATAGCGCTTGCGGCAAGGCTTAAGGCTTTCCTGACGCCGACTTCCTAGGCTCTAGGTTCTCGCCATATCGCCTACGTCTCGACATCCATTCTTCATCGATGATCCTCCGTCCAAGCCGCACGGAGAGGCTACGAAGCTATTCTATTGCGGCCCATTCCAGCAACGTAGTGAATTACGCGCTGTCCACCGACGGAAAGCGCGGCAACCGCCTTGTCCGCCCCCGCGCCGCAAGACGGGAGCGCAGGCAAGGCGTTGGTTCGATGCGGCAACCGCATAAATTCATTAGGAGAAAACCATCCCGGGCGCCTTACGCCAACGAAGTGGAGAAGCGTCTATCGCATTAAACGCACATTCTACTGAAACACGCTGGGCAATGAACCCGCAAGGATTTTATGCAATATCGAAGGCCGGAGGCATGCGGCGCCATCCAGCCCCGGCGACTCAGGGCGAATTCAACGGGCGCTATTCGGCGCTAATCCATACTGTGGCGGAAACCGAAAAGAGGAACCGTCGATAGAGCGCCCATTTCGTACGTCTCGTTGGCCCGGTGGACGCCAGGCGGCCCAAGCGGCCCGCCTAGCGAGAGATCGATAAGACGCGGGGAATATCTCCCGCGTCTTATCGCCGTTCACTGTCGTTATTATTTCACCAGACTCAACATATAATCCACCGCCGCCTTCACGTCGGCATCGGACAAACTAGGGTTGCCGCCCTTCGCCGGCATGGTGCCGGTCTTGCCGGTGAAGCCGTGCAAGGCGTGCCGATACAACGTCGGCTTGCCTTTGGCGACATGCGGCGCCCAAGCGGTTTTATTCCCCGCTTTGGGCGCGCCGGCGATGCCGGCGCCGTGGCAGGCGATGCAGGTGCCTTCGAAGGTTTTCTTGCCGAGAGTCAACGCGCCCGCGCCGCCGGCGGGTTTAGCCGCCGCGGCGGGCGCAGCGGCAGTGGCAGCGGCCTTGGGTTCCGGCGCCTTGAAGTTGGCGCCCCCTTTATCCGCCATGTACGCCACCGCGCGCTCGACTTCCAAATCGCTCAAACGGGGATCGCCGCCCTTGGCCGGCATGGTTCCCTTGGCGCCGGTAAATCCATGCAGCGCATGCTGAATCAAAGTCGCATACCCTTTCTTGATATGCGGCGCCCAATCGGCCTTATTGCCGATTTTCGGCGCGCCCATGACGCCGACCGCGTGGCAAGCGGAACAAACCGCTTTCACCACTTCCGCGCCGGTCTTGGCGGTCACCGGCGCGGCCGCGCCGGCAGCGGCCGAAGCGCTGCCGACCGGCTTAATGCGTTGCGCGATGGCCGTCGCCTCGACGGCGGGGCTGGCGGGAAGATCCCGTTCGTGGGTATCGAACACCATCTTGGTAATCAGAAAAACGACAATTAATACTGGAATCAAGCCACCCACCACCGCCATCAAAAATTTCCCCACGGTTGTTTTGCCCCGCTCCTCCGAATGATGTTCGCTCATGCCGATAATCCCCTTTATCCTCTGTCCAGAAAGTAGAAAGTCGCTAATTATAATGCTATCTGCCGGCTCCGCAAAAGCGGCGGCATAGACGTTATGGACAAAAATCGGTATCCTTCGCCTTTTAGCGCCCTTAGCTCAGTGGATAGAGCGTTGGCCTCCGGAGCCAAAGGCCAGAGGTTCGAATCCTCTAGGGCGCGCCAATTAGCGGACTTCTACCTTAACGCGCCCTGCTTTTCGCGCCACCACTGGACGGTCGCCGTTCGGCGATTCGCCGCCGGAGCTTACCGAACCGCACCACCGCGTTGCCGTCGGCAATCCCCAGCCGCTGAAACATGGCCGCATCGACCATAACCGCCGCCACTTGCCGCGCCGGGAGATCGCCGTCATAATCGGCTGGCCATTCTTTAAATAAACTAGCTGGATTCATAGCGGATCGTTCTATTGGAGGACCAGCGTGCACACACCCTTCCAAATCATCGCGGCGCTTGATCCCAACGGTTTCAACGAAATGTGTCTCTCCCGTTTGGGCCCCATGCTCTACAACAAGTTCGACACCTTCGTCGGCGGCTCCTTACGGAAATACGGCGAATTCTCATGGGGCGAGCAGGTCTTATTTCAAGAAATCGTTCACCCCGGTTTTTTCGTCGTGGAGGTCGGCGCTAATATTGGCGCACATACCGTCGGTCTTGCGAAACTCGCCGGCGACGGCGGCGCGGTTTTCGCTTTCGAACCGCAGCGCATCGTTTTCCAAACGCTTTGCGCGAATCTTGCACTGAACCAATGCACCAACGTTTACGCGTATCCACAAGCGGTTGGGGCCGAGGACGGCGTCATCGTCGTTCCCGTGGTCGATCCATCGCAAGCCAATAACTTTGGCGGCGTCTCCCTGCTCGGCGCGGAAGACGGTGAAATGACCGACCTGCATCGATTGGATAGCCTGGAGTTGCCGGCCGTCCACTTCCTCAAAGCCGATGTGGAGGGAATGGAGCGCGAGGTGCTCATCGGTGCGGAGCAGACGATTAACCGGGATCGGCCCATCCTGTACCTGGAAAACGACCAGGACGACAAATCCCCCGCGCTCATCGAACAGGTTTTATCGCTCGACTACGATCTATATTGGCACTTGCCGCTGCTGTATAACCCCGATAACTTCGCGGGCGATCAGGAAAACCTGTTCCCCGGCATCGTATCCGTCAACATCCTATGCCTGCCAAGCGAGGCGGAAATTCGCGTTCCCCATCTCCAGCGCATTACATCGCCCGGCGATAGCTGGCGCGGCTAACCGGTAAACGCCGCCGGCGCGAAACAACGGCGTGCGCCCTAGAATAACAAGCAGCGCACTCGCCGCCACCGGGCGAGCGCTAGGAAACGCCGGTCTCCAGACAGCCGCCCGCGCCGGCGGCCGGCTCCCGCCCTAACGCCACCAGCACGCTGCATGGCGCTGCGTCCATCAGCGATTGGC
>DOVS01000223.1 GCA_003519965.1 Betaproteobacteria bacterium | reverse complement strand
TCGACATCAAACGGGTGCGAAAAACCGCCTTTTTGCCGCTGAAGGCGCTACGCGCCTACCCCGAATTAGCGGCCCTACGCATCCTGCAACGGGGCAACCGCTTATCGATCACTCCGGTCGATCCACGGGATTGGATATTCATCGTACAGCGGTTGGGCGGATGACGCCGTGGCGCGGCGGCGATTGGCGGATCGGGTCGTTCTTTAATCAGGCCGCCTAAGTATGACGGCCTGGGCGTTGTATCTCGCCACCGGCGCATTCGCCGGTCTGCTTGCCGGTCTGCTGGGAGTGGGCGGCGGACTGGTGATTGTTCCCGTGCTGGCGTTTATTTTCACCGCGCAGCACTTTCCCGCCGGCCAGGTCATGCACCTGGCCTTGGGTACTTCTTTGGCCAGCATCGTCTTCACTTCGCTGTCGTCGGTGCGCGCGCACCATGCGCGGCGCGCGGTGGACTGGCGCGTCGTGCGCGCCGCCGCTCCCGGAATCGTGATTGGCGGATTAGCCGGCGCGTTCGCCGCCACGGCGTTTTCCACCGGTAAGCTGAAATTGCTGCTGGTTTGCTTCGAATTCTACGCCGCCACCCAAATGCTGTTCGGCATCAGGCCGACGGCGGCGCGCGGTCTTCCCGGCAGGGGCGGCCTGTTTGCCGTCGGCGGCGTGATCGGCGGGGTGTCCAGCTTGCTCGGCATCGGCGGCGGTTCATTGTCCGTTCCCTTTCTTTCTTGGTGCAACGTCAATATGCGCACCGCGATCGGCACTTCCGCCGCCATTGGTTTTCCCATCGCGTTGGCGGCGACGCTGGGCTATATCGTCAGCGGTTGGCCGCTGGCTGGGCCGCCGCCCTATCGCTTGGGTTTCGTTTATCTGCCCGCCCTGGGCGGATTGGTGCTGGCGAGCATTAGCACCGCGCCGGTGGGCGCGCGTCTCGCGCATCGTTTGCCCGTCGGCCGGTTAAAGAAGATTTTTGCGCTATTGTTGTATGGACTGGGCGTTAAATTGGCAATCAGCCTGCTGTAGGGAAAGGAGGCGTCATGCGTTACGCGATGCTGCTGTTGTTGGTCGTCTTTACCACCCTGGCCCAGGCCGCCGATTATGCGCGGGAAAAACAATGGGCGAACGAAATCATCCCCGCCATCGTCGTGGGAGAACCGGTGTATCTGGACGCGGCCGGCCACCGTTTTCTTTCCCTGTTGACGCGGGCGCCCCGCGCCAAGGCGGCGGTGGTGCTGATTCATGGCATGGGGGTGCAGCCGAATTGGGGATTAATCGGCGTGCTGCGCACCCGCTTGCCGGACGCGGGCTACACTACCTTATCTATCCAAATGCCGGTGCTGGCTCCCGGCGCCGAGGCGGACGCTTACACGAGCACGTTCGGCGAGGCCGGCCAGCGCATTGCCGCCGCCATCCGTTTCCTGCAGCGCAAGGGATACCGAAAAATCGCAGTGGTCTCTCATAGCATGGGGTCGCGCATGGCCGACCATTACCTTTCCCGTCATCCCGCTGCGCCGTTAGCCGCGTGGGTGGCGATCGGCATGCCGGGGCGTTTCAGCAGCGGATTGACGCATAGCCGTTTTCCGGTGCTCGACTTATTCGGCGAGGAAGATCGGCCGGCGGTGCTGCATGGCGCGGCGCAGCGGGCGGAGGCGATTCGCACTCGCCGCGGATCCGTCCAAATCATGGCGCCGGGCGCGGATCATTTTTTCGACGGTCGAGACGATACGCTGGTGCGCGATGTGCGGGCATTCTTGAACCGTGCGATAGGCGGTTAGCGCGAAGCGCCGTTTCCGGCGGCCGCGCTATTTCGTCAATGACATAAAGAGCTGCGGCAAGCGCTCGGGCAGTTTGTCGATATGGTCGACCACGGTATAGCCGCGAGGGCCGAAAATATCGGCGACATAGGCGTCGGCGTGGGGGTCGAGGGTGATGCAATAGGTGGCGACGCCCGCGGCGGCCAGCTCCGCCACCGCCTTGCGCGCGTCCTCCTTGAGCGTGTCCGGGTCTTCCGTGTCGATGTCGTGCGGTTCGCCGTCGGTAAGCAACAGCAGGAGTTTCTTGCTGTTGCGCCGCTTGGACAGATAGTGGCCGGCGTGGCGCAACGCCGCGCCCATGCGGGTGGACAATCCGCCTTGCATGCCGGCCAGCCGGCTCTTGACGGTATCCCCCCATGGTTCGTCGAACCCCTTAAAGTGGAAATAGCGCACGTCGAAGCGGGTATTGGAGGCGAAGCCGGCGATGGAGAACGGGTCGCCCAGCGCATCGACCGCCCAGGCGAGCAAGGTGACGGCTTCCTGGCTGAGTTGCAGCACGCTGCCGTCGAGACCGGCGGGGGTGTCGTTAACCGACTGGGAGAGATCGAGCAGCAGGGTGACGGCAATATCCCGCCCGTCGTGGCGGTGGCTGAAATGAACCCGCGGATCGGGCGTCGCGCCGGTTTTGTAGTCCACCATGGCGCGAATGGCGATATCCAGGTCGAGTGCGTCGCCGTCTTCCTGGTAACGAACGCGTACGTGCTGCTGTGGCTTCAGCAGGTCGACGATCCGTTTTAATTTTCTGGCCAGCGACCGATGTTTGGCGAGCAGTTGGTCGATGATCGCGGGGTCGGCGGCGGGTTGCAGCGCTTCGCGCACCGTTACCCAGTCGGGCCGGTAATTCTGGGCCTGGTCATCCCATTCGGGATGATGGCGGGAAAACAACGCGCCGTCCTGAGGCGTTTCTTCCTTGGCGTTGGCCGCGCCGTGGTCGGAATGAAAATCCTCGTCATCGTCGGTGTCTTCCAGGAATAGCCATAAATAGCGGTTGTCGTCCCGGTAGCTGACCTCGGTGTCTTTAAAGTAAATTTTTGGCCGATGAAAGTCGGGGCGTTGAATAGCGTTGAGATAAGCCACGCCAAGGTCGATGCTGAATGTCGGATGATGGGGATCGGCCGTCATGCGTTGATGAAACAGCTCCACATATTCCCGCAGCGCGGCATCGGTATAGGGGTGCGCGGGGTCCAGCAAGGCGCGCGACAGCATCGCCAGCCGGTGGCGGAAGGACGACTGCTCCGGCGGGCAATCCCCTTCCCGGGGCAGCGGATGCAACGCCAGCCACAGGCGGCGCAGGCCGGGAAAACGGCGGATGGCGAGCTGTTCTATGCGCGCGTCCTCGAACGTTTCGATGGTCAATTGCTGAAAGGGGCTGAAATTATCCGCGATCACCGGCGTGGTGAAGGCGTGATGGGCGGCGAGATGGGCGATCAGCGCCCGGTAGCGGTCGATCCCCCGGACCTCGTTCAGGCCGTCGTACACATCCGGCAGGTGAATGCCTTGCCGATCGAGAAAGGGAAGCGGTGTGCGCAGCTGGTCGAACGCCAGGGAATACGGATGGAAGGATAAATCCGTTGCCCAAAAGGCGCGCAAATAGAGGGTCAGCCGCCGCTCGTGATCGACAAACAGCACGCCATGGCGTTCCCGCTGAAGCGCGGCGCGGCTGTCCGCCGCTTGCAGGCTGAAATAGTCGCCGTGGCGGTGCGGCTGATGGCGGTAGCTGCGCAAGCCGTATTCGATCCACTGTTTTAAGCCGCCGATGGTGAGTTGGCCGAGTAGCACATCGCCGCGCTCCAGCAGCGGGACGACGCCGCCTAACGCTTCGTGCGCCATGGTTTCGATCAGCCGGAAGTATTCCCGCAGCGACAGCGCGTTTTCCAAGCGGCGGGCGCAGGCGGGCAGCAGCGAGAGAAACGGTGCGATTCCCTTGGCGGCGCCGGTGCGGGACAGCAGCCGGGCGGTTTCGACGATATCGGGGATGATGGCTTCACCGGCGATTTTCGCCACCGCCGGGATTTCCTCGAGGAAGATCAGCACCAATTCCTGGCCGCGCCCTAGATTGCATACTACGGATGCGCCGTCGAGATAGGCCGTGACTCCCGCCGGGGAAAGCACGGCGCTGGCGTCGCTCAGGCAATCCGCGAAAATATCGTCCACTTGCGGGACGTTGCATTGCAGGCGCTGGCGGTCAGCGGAAATATCGCGCGCCATGACCGCCTAGACGTCGAAGAAGGTGTCGATGGCGTTATCCAGCGTGTCGCGGATATCGGCGTCGTCGGTAATCGGGCGCGATAGCGCCATGCGCCCGGCGGCGCGCGGCGCGATGCCCTGCACGATCAGCTGCGCCGCGTAGACCAGCAACCGGGTGGAAACCCCCTCTTCCAAGCCATGCCCTTTCAGATTGCGGGCGCGGTGGGCGATTTGCACCAGCTTGTCGCAGGTGTCGGCGTCGGCGCCGGTTTCCTGCGCCACGATGGCGGTTTCCGTGGCGGCGTCGGCGTAATCGAACTCCAATGCGGCGAAGCGCTGCTTGGTGGATTGCTTCAAATCCTTCATGAGGCTTTGATAGCCGGGGTTGAAGGAAATCACCAATTGAAAATCCGGGTGAGCTTGAATTAATTCGCCTTTCTTGTCCAAGGGGAGCGTACGGCGGTAATCGGTGAGGGGGTGAATCACCACCGTGGTGTCCTTGCGCGCCTCGACGATTTCATCCAGGTAACAAATCGCACCGATGCGCGCCGCCAACGTCAGCGGGCCGTCTTGCCAGCGGGTGCCCTGGGGGTCGAGAAGAAAGCGGCCCACCAAGTCGGAAGCGGTCATGTCCTCGTTGCACGCCACGGTCAGCAGCGGCCTGTCCAGCTTCCACGCCATGTATTCGACAAAGCGGGATTTGCCGCAGCCGGTGGGCCCCTTAATCATTACGGGCAGACGGGCCGCGTAGGCGGCTTCGTAGAGCGCGACTTCATCGGCTTGCGGTTGGTAAAAAGGCGGCTGGTGAATTTTGTAGGGTTCGCTATCATGGGTCATCGGTGACTCCTGGCTCTTTGCTGGCGTGCGTTATGCGGCTGAATTCCAGACTATCATAGTCGGAATTTTGCATAAACAACAGTCAGCGATTTTGATTGTTAGATAAGAAAAGGCTTATGGATAGAGGCCGAGCGCCAATCGAGCGGCGGTGATTCCTACGGGCGGGCGGTTGCGCGTGGAAAAAGAAAAGCCCCCGCGAACGGGGGCGTTATCGTCGGGGACGAGACTGCCGCTTACTTATGCACGCTCAGTTTCTCGCGCCAGCCGGGGTAGATTTTATCGGCGTCCCCGTGGAAGGATTCGAACGCGCCCTTCAGCTCGGGGTGATCCTTGGCGTATTCCACCAAGTTAACGCCGGCCATCCAGGCGTCGCGTGCTTGACGCAGCGATTTGGCGCCCGCCGCGCCGCCGTCCTTATGGCCGAAAGCGCCGCCGCCGGACGTCTGGATAACGTTGCAGTGGCCCAGGTTGTCGAAGAAGCCCGGCAGCCGCAGGGCGTTCATGCCGCCGGAGATAATCGGCGTGGTGGCTTTCATGCCCAGCCATTCCTGATGAAAGAAGGGGCCGTCGGCGCTGTCGCGCTCCAGCATATAGGCGATCGCCTTGTCCGCCGCGTCGCCTTCCATTTTACCGTAGCCCATGGTGCCGGTGTGGATGCCGGAAGCGCCGGACAGGCGGCTCATCTTACAATGCACGAAAGCGGTGTAGCCGCGCTTGGCCTGCGGGCTGGTGACGGCGCCGTGGCCCGCGCGATGATAATGGAGGAATTGGCTGGGGAAGCGGCGGCGGGAGGTGGTGACTGCGGTCGGGCCGGCGACATAGCCGTCCACCAGAAAGGCGACGTGGCTGGCGTTCTCGCCGAAGGTCTCCAGCACGAACTCGCCGCGGGCGATCATCTCGCGGTAGTCGTCGGCCGTGATGTTGGCCGAGAAGAGCTTGGCCTCACCGGTCGCGTCCTGGGCGCGCTTCATCGCGTCGGCCACTAGGCGGATGGTTTCTTTCAGCGGGGCGAACACCTGGTTGCCTTGGGGTTCGTCGTTCTTAATGAAGTCGCCGCCGAGCCAGAATTGATAACAGGCGTCGGCGAACGGTTGCGGGCGCAAGCCCAGTTTCGGCTTGATAATGGTGCCCACCACCATGCCGCCGTCCACCATGGGGCGGTCCAGCACGCGCCACATATCCTGAATGTTCATGGCCGGGCCGTCGAACAATTGCAGTAATTTCGGCGGGATGTAGAAGTCGTGCATTTTCGCGTATTCCACATCGCCCATGCCTTGATTGTTGCCGATGGTGAGGGTGAGAAAGGAAGCCAACATGGCGCGGCCATCGGTGATATTGCGGTCGAACAGCTCGATGGGATAGGCGATCTTCATAATCTCCTTGGCCTCGTCGATCTCATAGACGAGCGAATCGACGCCTCGGGTGAAATCATCGGTGGTGCAAACTTCCACATTGGTGCCGGTGGAGCTTTCGGCGGAAAAGTGAGCGGCGGTGGCCAGATAATCGTAGCCCGCCTTGGGCTTCATGATGTAGGCGCACAGCACGTGGCGGCCGCCCTTGATGAGATCGGCCTCCTTCAAGCTAAGGTCGGCGTAGCGATTGGACTGATCCATGGGTTCTCTCCTGTTAAGTCGTTTTCCGCTTTCTGCGGGGGAAAGCGGGTCGGTTATTCCGGCGCCGCCATCTACGGACGGCCTTGGGCACACACTATAGCGAGTCTTTTGTATAAGGAACAGTCAATTATTATGATTGTTATGATAAGATAAATCTTATGGATAGAGTCGGCAAACGCCCATGCTCCATTTGACGCTTCGCCAGCTGAAGGTGTTCGAGGCGGTGGCGCGGCACCTCAGTTATACGCGCGCCGCCGTCGAGCTGCACCTGTCCCAGCCGGCGGTATCCATGCAGATTAAGCAGTTGGAGGACAACGTCGGTCTGCCGTTGTTCGAGCAGCTGGGCAAAAAAACCTACCTGACCGCCGCCGGCGAAGAAATGCACCACTATAGCCGCACCATCGGCCGGCAGTTGGCCGAGGCGGAAAACGTACTGGAAGAGCTCAAGGGACTGAAGCGCGGCAAACTGCTCATTTCCGTGGCCAGCACCGCCAACTATTTTGCGCCGCAATTGTTGGCGCAATTCTGCCAGCGTTTTCCCGGCATTTCGGTGAGCCTGAACGTCGCCAACCGCGAAGTGCTGCTCAAACAGCTGGAAGAAAATGAAATGGACATGGCGATCATGGGCCAGCCGCCGGAAGGGATGGACGTGGCGGCTGAATCGTTCATGGATAATCCCTTGGTGGTGATTGCTTCGCCAACCCATCCGTTGGCGGGGGGCGTGCGAATCCCTCTCGAGCGGCTGGCCGAGGAAACGTTTCTGGTGCGGGAGCCTGGCTCCGGCACCCGCATCGCGATGGAGCGCTTCTTTACGCGGCACGGCATTCCCTTGCGCACCGGCATGGAAATGAGCACCACCGAGGCGATCAAGCAAGCGGTTCAGGCCAGCATGGGGCTGGGCGTGGTTTCTCGGCACACCATCACCTTGGAAATAGAAACCGGGCGGCTGGCGGTGCTTAACATCAAATCGTTTCCCATTCTTCGCCATTGGTTCGTCGTGCATCGCGGCAGCAAGCGGTTGTCGGTGGTGGCCCAAGCGTTCAAGGGCTTCCTGCTGCGCGAAGCGGCGCGATTGATCGCGCGCCAGTCGAAATAGCCCCGTCGTTTCATCGCGCGCCGTTAATGGGGAAAGCGGACGGTTTCTCCTTGGCCGTCCGGCCGAGGGCCTTGCTAATTCGACGTCGAACTCCTAAGCTAGGTCTGCTGAAACAACCGGGTTGTCTCGACAGCTCATCGGGTGATCGCTACACATTAGCGGAGTGACCGGTACAACCTCAACCTGCTCAACTTGATGAAAGGGAACGGTTCAAATGACTAGAAATAGGCAATGGATAAAAATCGTCGCGTCACTCGTGGTCTGTGGAAGCATCGGTCTGTCCCAGGGGGCCATGGCCTCCATGGCGAAAAGCCCGGCGCCGGGCATTCATGTCAACGTGCCGGTGAAAATCAACCACGCGAAAGTGGTTTTCAATATGGATCACCGGGCTTTCGTCGGCGATACCCCGGTGGGGTTGAAATACATGGAAATGCTTTCCCACCGGTTTAAAGCCATGGGCGTCGACGGCAAAATTATCGGCCTATTTCAAGGCCAGATGGCGTACCTTACGCTGAACGACAAAGCCTACGATGCGGCCCGCCACGTCAAAACCGGCAACCCATATAAGCCCCTAATCGCTAAACTGATGAAAAACGGCGTCGACATCGAAGAATGCGCGGTCTCGATGAAAGGGCATCATTGGACCAACGCCAACCTGCTGCCCCGCGTGCGGGTCACCACCGGAGCGGTCATCCGCCTGATCCAACTGCATCAGCAAGGGTATACCGAAGTCGATCCCTAACTCGTCGTGTCTATCGCCCAGTAAAAACGGCCGCGGCAAGCGGCCGTTTTTATGAGGCCGCGCCCTTATTTTCTTGAGCGTGGCCATAGCTAATTTCCTTCTGCGGGTTTATTGGACTGTGGCTCGATGCTCAATGCCGCAATTATTGCTGCGTAATTATGCAATGCTTAATTATTATCAACGCGTGTAAAAAAACAAGCCGGCCAAACAGCGTTGCCTCGCATGGAAAGGAATTATAACCGAATCTGGTGTTT
>DOVS01000031.1 GCA_003519965.1 Betaproteobacteria bacterium | reverse complement strand
TTTTCCAATTCCTCTTGCGGACTAGGCATGATGATCCATGGTTAGGTCAGTGAGACGAAAGAAACCGGCGCCGGCGGGCGCCGCCCGCCAATCCGGCATCGCCACGCCGGGCGGTTTCCCCCAGACAGCCGGCTGCGGCAAGACATGGCGATTGAAAGCAACGCCCCGGCTTACGCCGCCGGATTCCCCGCCGCCGGCCGCCAATCGCGCTATTCTGCGAACGCCGGCGCCGGCGAAAATCGCCGCCTTCGGCGCCCGCGCCGGATGACGCGCCGGGCGGTTAGCCATTCCTTCACGCATCGGCGCGCGCCCAGATGGCGTTAACGGTTGCCGACAAGCTCATCGGGTCAAAAGGCTTGGGGATCACGTCGATAGCGCCCAACGCCTTGTATTCCGCCACCTCGTTCGGCTGCACCTTGGCGGTCATAAAAATAACCGGCACCGGCTGCAACTGGGGCAATTTACGCATCTCCTGCAGCGCCGTCGGTCCGTCCATTCCCGGCATCATGACATCCATCAGCACCAGTTGCGGCGCGAACGCCGGTCCTTTATCCAGCGCCTCCTGACCGGAACTGCACACTTCGAGAACGAAGCCGCCCACCGCCTCCAGGGCAAGCCGCGCCACCGATTGAATATCCGGCTCGTCCTCCACGTACAGGATCTTCTTCAGCGGTTCCTTCATGCCTTCCCTCCCGATATGCAGCCATAAATATCGTCCAGCACCCTGCCCGGCTTGAACGGCTTCGTGATAAACCCGTTGGCGCCCTTCGCCACCGCCTCCTTCACTTTATCCAGGCTCGATTCGGCGCTAATCATGATGACCTTGATGGCGGGATGCGATTGTTTAATGCCCTGAAGCGCCACCAAACCGTCCATTCCCGGCATATTGATATCCAACAGCACCAAGCCGGGATGCAGTTTATGGCAGAGGGCGATGGCCTGCTCCCCAGTGGAGCCCTCGCCGACGATCTCGAATTCTTCGCTGCGCAATATCGTGCGCAGCATACTGCGCAACATGCTGTCGTCGTCCACGATCAGCACCGGCGGTTTCTTGATTTTCGTCATACGCGCTCCATTAGCTGGTGAATCGTCGCCAGCAATTTCTGGTTACTGGTGCGCGATTTCACCAGGGCGGCGGCCACCTCGCCGGGGATTTGGCCGCCGACATCCTGGGCGGAGAAAATCATCACCGGCGTGGGCGTTTTTCCTTCCGCCAGCAGCGGCAACAAATCGAGACCGGAGCCGTCGGGCAGCCCCACGTCCAATATCGCCAAATCGAACGCGGCGCCGCGCAGCAGGTCGCGCGCCTGCGCCAGGCTGGCGCAGGCCGTCACCTCGGCCTGGTCTTCCAGCAACACTCTCACCACTTTCTGGATATCCTCGTCGTCCTCCACGTGCAGCACCCGCGCCGTGCCTTCGGCGTTTTTCAAGCGCGCGCGCGCCAGCGCGGCCAGCAAATGCGGTTGGCTGAACGGTTTTTCCAGCCAGTCCAACACCGTGAAATTGCCGCTGAATTCCTGCTTTTCCCGACCCGCGCTGACGGAAACCACCAGCATCGGCAAATCGCGGAACCGCTCTTGGGCTTGCAGCTCCCGCATCAGGGAAAGCCCGTCTTGATCCGGCAGCGAAATATCCACCGTCATCACGCCATAATCGCGCTGCCCCAGCAACCGCTTGGCCGCCGCCGCGCTCTCCGCGATATCCACCCGGTAATCGTTGCGGCGCAGGATGGCGGCCAGCGATTCGGCCGCCGCCGGATCGTCCTCGCACACTAAGATGCGCCGCGCCACGTTCCCTCCCGGCGGCGCGATTATCACTCCGCCCATTTCCGGCAGGTCGAAATAGAATGACGCCCCGCCCCCCGGTTCGGTGTCGAATCCGATCTCGCCGCCCAGGCGCTCGACAATCGCTTTGGAAATGCTCAGCCCCAGCCCCGTTCCGCCTTTCTGGCGGGTGTCCGATGCGTCGGCCTGGGAGAACTTCTGAAAAATCCGGCCGCGGAATTCCAAGGGAATCCCCGGCCCGTGGTCGCGCACCTCTACCCGCACCCGGTGGCCGGCCGCCTTGACCGAGACCGTGGCGACGTCTCCCGGCGGAGAAAACTTCGCCGCGTTGGAGAGAAAATTCGCCAGCACTTGCAGCAACCGCTCTGCATCCGCGTACACTTGGCTGCCCGGCACGGTTTCCGTCAGCACGAAATGTACATTGTACTGCTCGGCCAGCCCCCGGTTCATTTCCAGCGATTGCTCCACCACCGGCATTAAGTCGAAGACGCTCATGTCGAACTTCATCTGACCGGCCTCGATTTTCTCGATATCCAGAATATCGTTAATCAGGCGGGACAGCCGCTCGCTGTTGCTGGTGGCGATCTCCAGCAGCGAGCGCGCGGCGTCCGGCATTTCGCCCGCCACGCCGCCGGCGAGCAACCCCAGAGAGCCGCGAATCGAGGTCAGCGGGGTGCGCAATTCGTGGCTCACGGTAGAAACGAATTCGCTCTTCATACGGTCGATCCGCTTACGTTCGGTGATGTCCCGCGCGATGGCGATAAACAACCCCGGGCTGTCGGCGTGCTCGCGCACTAGCTGCAAATGGATATCCACCGGCATATCCGTCCCGTTCTTACGCCGGTGCACCGTTTCGAAATATAACGCTTTTTTATCCTCCGACAACAACGGGGCGATCATCGAGCGAAATACCGGCTCCGGAATCAGCGGCGTGATGTCGTAAGCATGCATCTGCAAAAGCTCTTCTTCGCTATTGCCCAAGCCATCCACCGCGCCGTGATTCGCGTAGACGAATTGCAGCGTATCCGCGTCGAACATAAAGATCATGTCGAGGGTGTTGTCGAGCACGTATTTAAAGCGGTTGAGCGCTTCCTCCGCCTGCTTGCGTTCGGCGATGTCGCGGACGACGCCGGTAAACAGGCGGCCATGGCCCGACTGGATTTCACTCACTCCCAGGTCGAGAGGAAATAGCGAACCGTCGTTGCGCCGCCCCACCAGTTCGAGGCGGTTGCCGATCACCTTACTATGGCCGGTCACCAGATAATTTTGCAAATACATATCGTGACGGCTGCGATCCGGCTCCGGCATCAGCATATTCACCTTATGACCCACCACTTCGGCGGAAGAATAGCCGAAAATACGCTCGGCGGCGGTATTGAATCTTTGGACGATCCCGCCTTCGTCGATGGTGATAATCCCGTCCAGCACGTGATCCAGCACCGCCCGCTGCTGCGACTCGCTGACTTGCAGGCGCCGGATCAGGGGATTCGTCAAGCGCAGCAGCAGCACGGCGCCGGCGGTCACCAGAAAAACCGCCAGGCTCAACGCAATGCCGGCCGCCCGGATAAACGGCGCGCGCACTTCGGCCATCTTCAGCTTAACCAGCAGACCGGCATGGAGGATAGGGATGGGCGCGAATGCGGCCAACACCGTATTTCCTCGTTGGTCCACGCCGACCGCCACGCCGCTGCGCTCGCCCGCCGCCATGCGCTCCACCTCGCCCGGACCTGTCGCGGGAATAATGAGCGGATGCGTCAAATCATAATCGTTGCGCGCCGAAACGGCTTCGATCCGGCCGCCGTTCCGCCAGACCAGGACGAATTCCTCCCGCGCCTTATCGCGCACCGTCCGCCGAAGCGCCTTCACGACTTGCAGGATGGTTTCGTCGCTGGCGGTCATGGTGGGGCGGTCACGAAAATAACGGGCGCCTAATTCAGCGACCGATTCGATTAACGCCACCTCGCTCACCACCATATCGCGCAATCCGATACGCGTTTGCTCGATGGACGCCCGATAGAGGAAAACCAGGGCGCCGCCCGCCACCGCCATCGTCACGGCGGC
>DOVS01000181.1 GCA_003519965.1 Betaproteobacteria bacterium | reverse complement strand
ATTTCGTCAATTTCGAGTTGAACACCACGGACTTTACCACCGTCAACCGGGTGGTAGAGGCGATCAATCAAGTGTACGGCGATGGCACCGCCAACGCGGTGGACGGGCGAGTGATCCGGGTGCGCGCGCCGCAGGGCAGCAATCAGCGGGTGGCGTTTATCGCGCGGGTGGAGGCGTTGCGCGTTAATCCCGGCGAGGCCGCCGCCAAGGTCATCATGAACGCGCGCACCGGTTCCGTAGTAATGAACCAGGCGGTGACGGTGGATCCTTGCGCGGTGTCCCACGGTAATTTATCGGTTACGATCGGCGCCGAGCCCACCGTTAGCCAACCGTTGCCGCTATCCGCCGGACGCACGGTGGCCTTGCAGCGGGCGCAAATTTCGATCAAGGCCGGTAAAGGGCAATTGGTGGCGGTGCCGTCCGGCGCTTCTCTGGGCGAAGTCGTCAAGGCGCTGAACGCCGTCGGCGCGACGGCACAAGATTTGCTTGCGATCTTGCAGGCGATGAAAGCAGCGGGCGCGCTGCACGCCGAACTACACGTTATTTAATTGAAGCATAGGATGCCTGACCGGTGATTACCTCGACAGACATGGCCGATCGATTGGCGCTCAATGTGCAGAGCCTGGGGGCTTTGCGCCTTGCGGCCAAACAGAAGCCGCAGCAAGCGCTGAAAGCGGTAGCGCAGCAGTTCGAGTCGCTGTTTCTTAACATGATGCTGAAGAGCATGCGTGCGACCGTACCCAGCGATTCTCTGATGGATAATAATCAGAGCCGCTTGTACATGTCGCTGTTGGATCAGCAGTTGGCGGAAAAAATGGCGTCCGGCCCAGGGCTGGGCATAGCGGATTTGTTGTCGAAGCAGTTTTCTCGCGAGGGAGGGGCTGGTGGAAAAGTTTCCGATCAGCAGCCTGTTTCCGCACCCGTTGCGGGGATTTCCTTGCCGGGCCGGGCCGGGATCGCGCTTCCCGGCCGGCAAGCGCCGACGCCGCCGGCGGTAAGCGCCGCGACGGCGAGCGAGGCGCAACCCGCCTCATCGCCGCAGCACTTCGTTAATCGCTTATGGCCGCATGCCGCGCAAGCCGCCCGCGATTTAGGCGTTCCTCCGCATTTTCTACTGGCGCAGGCCGCCTTGGAAAGCGGTTGGGGGCGGCATGAAATTCACCGGCCGGATGGCGGCCCGAGTTATAATCTATTCGGCATTAAAGCGGGTCCGGACTGGCATGGCGCGGTGGCTTACGCGACCACGACCGAATATGTGAACGGCAAGCCGACCACCCGGCGGGAGCCGTTCCGCGCCTATACTTCTTATGCCGAGGGCTTTCGCGATTACGCACGTCTGTTGAAAAACAACCCGCGCTATGCCCCGGCGCTTGCCGGCGGCGCGGATGCGGCTGTTTTCGCCAAAGGATTGCAGCGCGCCGGCTATGCCACCGATCCTATGTACGCCGACAAGCTCACGCGGGTGATCCACAGTCAGGCGATGCGCGAAGCGCTAGCTAGCTAGCCGCGCTCTTGGCGCATTGGCGATTTTTGCCGTGTTAGCGGCAGTGATTGCCGCTCCTTTTTTCGCTATCTTGGGCGACGCCGGCGGTTTCTTCCCTTTAGCAGGCTGTGGCGGCGCTTGGCATGCTTTATGCTCTAACCTAGGAAAAGCGGTATGCCGCACACGATTTTCCGGCGGCTAACTTCAAGTTTTAGCGGATTTTGCCGTTAGTCAACTGTAGCGCGGCGGCGGCGCAAGAAGGAGACATGACATGGGATCGGGGATTTACGGCATCGGCGTGGGCGCGCTGAGCACCGCCCAGGCGGGGTTGGTGACCACCGAGCACAATATCGCCAACGCTAATACTGACGGTTATCATCGCCAACAGATTGTGCAGAGCACCCAGGTGCCGCTGTTTAGCGGCGTGGGTTTCTTCGGCCAGGGGGTGACGGTCGATAATGTGAAACGCATCTATAGCCAATACTTGGATAGCCAGGTGCGGCAGACGGATACGCAGAGCAATCAACTCAATACCTATTACACGCAAATGCAGCAGATAGACAACATGCTGGGGGATTCCACCGCCGGCTTGTCTCCGGCGTTACAAGATTTTTTCCAGGGGGCGAACGACGTGGCCGCCAATCCCTCGTCGATTCCCTCGCGGCAATCCATGATTAGCGGCGGTCAAGCGCTGGTGGCGCGATTTTCGGCGTTGAACGACCGCCTGTCGCAATTGCGCGACGGCGTGAATACCCAGATCACCAGCATGGTCAGCGAAATTAATTCCTACGCCCAACAAATTGCCGAGATGAACCATCAGATCGTGCTCGCCGAAAGCTCCGCCGGCAATTTTAAGGCGAATGATCTGCACGATAAGCGCGAGCAATTGGTGGGGGAGCTTAATAAGCTGATTAAGGCAAACGTAGTCACCCAGGGAGACGGCAGCTTTAATGTCTTCATCGGCAACGGCCAGGCGCTGGTGGTCGGGCAGTCGGCCACCACGCTGACGACGAAGCCTTCCACGGAGGATCCGGCGAATCTGGACGTTTATTATAAAATTGGCAATAGCCAGGTGCCCATCAAATCCGATTTGCTGCAGGGCGGCCAGCTAGGCGGGTTGTTAACATTTCGCAGCCAGTCCCTGAACAGCGCGCAGAATGAGTTGGGACGTATTGCGATTGCGGTGGGACAAACGTTCAACGACCAGCAGCGGTTGGGCGCCGATCTCAACGGTACGCTGGGAAAAGATTTTTTCACCGTCGCCCAGCCTAAGATTTCGACGCGCAGCACAAACGCCGGTACGGGCGTGGTAACGGCGAGTATTACCGACGTGCGGGCGTTGACCACCAGCGATTACCGCTTAACCTCGGATGGCGGCGCGAATTATACGCTCACCCGCTTGTCCGACAACGCGGTGTTGATTAATAACGGCGCCTTGCCGCAAACGGTGGATGGCTTAACGCTCAACGCGAGCGGTGCGCCAGTGGCGGGGGATAGCTTCTTGATTCAGCCGACGGTCGACGGCGCTCGCGATCTCAAGGTCGCCCTGACGAATACGGAAGGCGTCGCCGCCGCCGCGCCGATGGCGACCGCTACCGCCGCCGCTAATACCGGCACCGGCGCTATCGATCTGGGCGCGGTCAATCCCTTTAACGATAAAGTAACGGTTACCTTCACCAGCCCGACGACATTCGACGTGGTGGATAACACGAATGGCGCAACCCTGGCCAGCAACATGACCTACACGGCGGGCAATAACATCGATTACAATGGTTGGCGGATGCAAATCAACGGCGCGCCCAATACCGGCGATACGTTTACCGTCGATAACACCGTGTCGACGGCCGGGGCGGGCAACGGCGGAACGGGAACGATTACCGCGGCGGCGCCGATTCCTCCGGCGACACAATTCGGCCCCGATCCCAATATTGCCAGCCCGGTGACGATTACCTTCAATAATCCGCCCACCACGTTTAACGTGACCGGGGCGACGACCGGTTCGCCGACGGTGAATGTGGCTTATACGGCAGGTGCGCCGATTTCGTTCAATGGATGGACGGTGAAAATCAGCGGTACGCCCAGCGCGGGCGATGCGTTCACTGTCGACTCCAATAGCGGCGGCGTGGCGGACAATCGTAACGCATTACTATTGGCGGGCTTGCAAACCAAGAACACCATGGTGGCCAGCTCCTCTGGAACCGCCACCACTTCTTATCTCGGCGCTTACGGCCAGATGGTCAGCGACGTGGGTAATAAAACGCGGGAACTGCAAGTCACCAGCGAGGCGCAGACGACGCTGGTTGCTCAGGTTAAGCAGGAGCAGCAGTCCCTGTCCGGCGTCAACATGGACGAAGAGGCGGCTAATTTGCTGCGTTACCAGCAGGCTTACCAAGCCGCCGGTAAAATGATCCAGGTGGCGACTAAAATGTTCGATACGCTGCTCAGCCTGGGAAGCTAAGGAGGTGAATGATGCGTATTAGCACCAGCACGCTTTACGATAGCAGTGTCGCTACGATTAACGATCAAACCAGCGCGTTGCTCAAGATTCAGCAGCAATTGGCGTCCGGGCGGCGTATTCTGGCGCCGGCGGACGATCCCGTCGCGGCGGCGCGGGCGTTCGAGGTTTCCCAATCCTCCAAGGTGAACGATCAATACCTGACCAACCAGAAGGCCGCGAACAGTAGTCTGGGGTTGGAAGAGTCGGTGTTGGCGTCGGTGCAAAGCACCTTGCAATCGGTTCATTCGCTTGCCGTCGACGCGGGGAATCCGACTTACGACAACACAAACCGCGGCTATATCGCCACCGAGCTACGCAGTAAGTTCAACGAGCTGGTGGGACAGGCCAACACCACCGATGGCGCGGGTCTGTACCTATTTTCCGGCTACAAGGGCGCGACCCTGCCGTTTACCGTGACCGCCTCGGGTGGATTTAACGTCGTTAATTATAACGGTGACCAAGGGCAGCGCTTGATGCAAATTGCGTCTTCCCGCCAAATCGCGGTCAGCGACTCGGGTTCGGGCGTATTTACGAATATTAAAGACGGTAACGGCGCCTTCACCGCGGCGCCGGGGGCGGCGAACGCGGGTACCGGCATTATCGGTCCTGGTAATGTCCTCGATCCATCCAAATGGGCGGCGAACGCGACCAGCAAGGATTATACGATCCAGTTTCGTAATATCGCCACGGCTGTGCCGCCGCCTGGAGGCGCTAACGAAGTTACGATTACCGACACCGCGACCTGGGAAAACAGCGCGAAAAACTTCACCGTGACCTTTGGTGTGGGTACTTATACCGTAACCGACAATGTCCACAATAGTACGAGCGGGCCATTCAGCTATATCGGCAATCCCACGAATATCCCCGGGGTAGGCGCTAGCTTCAACTGGGCGCCGGCTGCTGGAAGTTCTTACACGATCACCCCAGGGACGACAAGCTACGACATTATCGACAATGTGAGCGGTAATTCGGTCATTACCGGCGCAGCGCCGCCCGCCACCGGTAATTATCCACGCACTTACACCAGCGGCCAGGCCATTAATTTTTCCAACCTGGCGGTGCCCGCCGTTAATTCCGACTATGGCATACAGGCGACGATTACCGGCAGCCCTGCCAACGGCGACGGATTTACCGTGAAGGCGAGTGCTAACGAGAGCATATTCAAGACCATAGACGATCTCGCCAGTGTATTGGAAGCGCCAGTCAACAATGACGCCGATGGCGCTAAGCTGCAAAACGCCTTGAATAAAGCGCTGACGAATATCAACAACGACATGGATAACATTTCTACTGTCCGGGCGTCCATCGGGGCGCGGATGAAGGAAATTAGCTCGTCGCAAAGCGCCGGCCAAGACCTGACTCTGCAATATCAGACGACGTTGTCTGGATTGCAGGATCTGGATTACGCAAAGGCGGTCAGTCAACTGACGCAGCAGAAAGTTAACCTGGAGGCGGCGCAGAAAGCGTTTACCCAGATTGCCGGATTATCGTTGTTCAATTACATGTAACAACGGTGCTGGTTCGGACAATCGGTATGAAGACCTTCCCGGCCGGCGCAGTTCAGCGAATCGGCGGATTTTCCCGCGCGGCGGGTTTGGATGGTCGTCGCTGCCGACGTTCGCGCCGGAATCCTTGTTATCTCGTTGGCGTCTCGCCAACGACAATTACTTGGCCGTGGCGCATTTCCATTGTTTCCGCATGCGGTTCAGGTAATCGGCTTTGCCCTGGGCGTCATCAATTTACTGGGTCTTCCTCGTCAGTTCGCTGCTTATCGAGGGCGTCGGCCGCAGCATCGTCCAGGCCGGGTCCGTTTCTTCGCTGGTCGGCAACGGAGGTGAAGCCGAGCGACGTCCGCAGCGTTTTTATCCCTAGCGTTTTAACGCGGCCCGCAAAATTCAGCATCGAGAGTCAACCGAGCTATTCTTCATCGATCCGGCGCGATGGAGCAAGATGAGGTGTTCCGTTGAGGGTGCTGCATTGGGTTTTCGCCAAGGTCGATAGCGCTATTTACGCGGATTCGGTTATCTTCGCCGCGCTACGCCAAACTGGTCTTTTCCTCGTAGGTCTCCCTATCGTGATGAAGGCGGCGCTCGTATTCTGAACGCTAGACCAACGTTGGCCAGGCACAGCGGCGGTGGCGTTTAGGCATGCCCTGGCCAGTCGCTGCC
>DOVS01000019.1 GCA_003519965.1 Betaproteobacteria bacterium | reverse complement strand
TTCCACTTCGAACACCAAGGTGGCGTCCGGTGGAATCACACCGCCGGCGCCGTGAGCGCCGTAACCTAATTGCGGGGGAATCACCAATTTACGCACCCCGCCCGGTTTCATTCCTTGCACTCCTTCGTCCCATCCCTTAATGACGTGTCCCGCACCGAGGGGAAACTGGAGCGGTTGATCGCGGTCTTTGCTGGAATCGAACTTAGCGCCATCGGTGAGCCAACCAGTGTAATGCACCGATACGGTTTGTCCTCCTTCGGCGGCGACGCCCTCCCCTTCGGAAATGTCCTCGTATGTCAAACCGCTTTCAGTAATGATATCCGCCATTTCTGTTTCCTTTGCTTAAATAAAGAGGGAAGAAGCCCGATTATAACCCGCACCCTCGCGCATTGGCGGATGCACTGACAAATCCGGCGCTTCCGGGCGCACCGCCGGCGGGAAGCACTCGCCATTTAAAGACACTCCGCCGCGGGCCGTTCACGCGAAACGCTATCGCGGTTTTTCGTCGGCCATTGCTGTCAAGGCATGCGCCGCGGCCTGGCGCACCGCATGGGCGGGGTGGCCGTGCGCCAAACAAGCCAGCGCCTTACTCCGCGCGCGCTCAGGATGCAAACAACGCAAACTATCCACGATTTCCAGCCCTTCCACCACATCGACCGGATGACGCAAGGCGCAACGAACCAGGGAGTCGGCGGCTTGGCTATCGCGCCGTTTGCCCAACGCGATAATCGCCCGCATCCGCACCGCCGCCAGCGGATGATCGAGCGTATGGATGAGCCGAGTCTCGTAGTCGAGGGAGCGCACCCACTCTTGGATCACTACCCCGCAGTAAGGACATTGCTGAATATCCGGCGTAATCTCGGCAAAACAATGGACGCAATAATTAATTCGCATCATGCCCCTCTTGGCTCGGACGCCGCCTCCCGCTTTCGGCGCAACCCGCTAACCGCCCGCGGAGTCTTCTTCTCTCGGCGCCCGGTTTTTCCGGCGCTATTGCTATTGCACCCGCCGCAAGACCGGCATATTCAGGCGCGCCGCCACCGAGCCGCCTAGCGGAATGAACCGATTCCCGGCAAGAAGCGATAGACGAAACGCGCGGCGGCATGTTCTTCCTGGACGGTTCACGAAGACATTCTTAAGTTGCCATGGATAATAAACGTGTTATAAAAATAAAGTAAGCCAGATGATTATGTGTTGAGTATGCGGCGCGGCATCCCAGCACCAACGGTTTCGATAATAACGCGGCCGCCCCTCTCTAATAGTAATAACATCAATACTATCCACCATCGAATACCCAGCGGAAGGAAGCATAATGAGCGAGAATGAGCAATTGCCGGACATTACCGCCTTTTTGGCCTCGTCCGTCCACGACATGAAAAATTCGATCAGCATGATGATTAATTTCATCGAGGATAAGCTGGAGGAATTCAAGGTCAAGGATCCGCAAACCCATCAACAAATGGGCCCGATGCTCTATGAAGTGAGGCGAATTAACAATAACCTGATCCAGTTGCTGACGATCTACAAGGTCGGCAACATGCTCTACCCTTTCGACCTAACGGAAAACGCCATCAACGATTTTTCCGATGAAATCTGGCATCAAAACAAACCGTTAATCGATACCCATGGCATTCAGTTGGAAATGGAGTTCCCCGAAGGATTGAGCTGGTACTTCGATCAACTGTTGGTTTCCGGGGTAATCAGTCATGCGCTGAATAACGCGGTGCACTACACGCAAGATAAAATCAAATTAGTGATCCGGGAGGCGGACGGCTTCCTCGAATTCCGGGTGGAGGACAACGGCGAGGGCTATCCCGACGCAATGCTGCAAGCGGAGGAGAAAATCAAACACGGCGTCAATTTCGCCACCGGCAGCACGGGCCTTGGATTGTATTTTTCGACAATGGTGGCCAAAATGCATAAGAATCGCGACAAAACCGGTTCCATTATTCTAGAAAATAACCAGAACAGCGGCGGCTGCTTTATCCTGCGGCTGCCATAAAATTTCGGAGCTTATATAACTCATGGCGATCATTTCTGATACGAATGCGATTTTCTCGTCGAAGCGGATTTTAATCGTCGATGACTTCCAGGGCATGCGATCGATGTTGCGCGAAATGCTGAAATCCTTCGGCGCCAAGGACATCGATATGGCTTCCTACGGCAACGAAGCGATCGCCTCCCTTGAAAAAAATAAATACGATGTCGTGCTCTGCGACTACAACCTGGGCGCCGGCAAGAACGGCCAGCAATTATTGGAAGAAGCGAAATTCCGTAATCTGATCGGTCCCGCCACCGCTTGGATTATGGTAACGGCGGAAAAAACCTCGGACATGGTGCTGGGTGCGGCGGAATACACGCCGGACGACTACATTATCAAGCCGGTCAACGAAACCACGATTAAAAACCGCGTGATGAAGGCCCTAGCGAAAAAGGAGGTTTTTTTCGATATTGAAAAGGCTATCCGCGGCAAAGATTATATGCGCGCCATCGCACTATGCGACGAACAAATTAAAAACGGCGGAAGCAACGCCACCGACCTGCTGCGCATGAAAACCAACCTGCTCCTAACGGTGGGCAGCTACGACAAGGCAAAACAAATATTCGAGCAAATACTGGCGCAACGCGATGTGCCCTGGGCAAAAACCGGCTTGGCCAAAACCTATTTCTACACCGGCGAATATGAGCTCGCCCGCGACCTACTGACCGAAGTCGTGGAAGATAACAAAACCTACCTGGAAGGTTACGACTGGCTCGCCAAAAGCTTGGAAAAGATAGGCGAGCTGGGAGAAGCCCAACGTATTTTGGCGCGCAGCACGGAACTATCGCCAAATTCGCTCATGCGGCAGAGAACATTGGGAGAAATCGCCCACAAACGGGGGGACATCGATGAGGCGGAAAAAGCGTTCCGCAAAACCATCTCCCTAGGCGAACATTCCGTCTTAAAAAACCCGGCGACCTATGTCGGTCTAGCGAAGATCTGCGCGGAAAAAAACAACCCGATGGAGGCGCTCAAGGTGCTGGGCAATGTACATAAGGAATTCAGCAGCAGTGAAGCATCTCTGCAAGCAAAAGTAGTCGAAGGATTAGTCTATAGCAAATCGGGCGACGCCGTCAGCGCCAAGAAAGTCGCGCAGGAAATATCCGGCATCATGAAAGATTCGGCGAGCAAACTACCGACCGATGTCACCGTGGAAGCCGCTCAGTTACTAATGGAGACCGGCGACAAAACCAGTGCATCCGAATTGCTGCAAGTCGTGGTGAAAAACAATCACGAGGACGAGCAACTGATTAAAGAAGTGACCGATGTGTTCACCAAGGCGGATATGGGGGAAGATGGCCGGAAATTGGTCGAAAACTCGCGCCGGGAAACGGTCGAGACCAATAATAAAGGAGTTGCGCTAGCGCGCGAGGGCAAGTTGGCGGAAGCGGTCGAATGGCTGCGCCATGCCCGCTCCCTATTGCCGAATAATAAGCGGATTCTCCTGAATCTCGCGTATGTCATGATTACCCACATGAAAAAAAACGGCAAAGACAACAGCATGTTGCGTGAAATCAGGGAGTGCTTGGACCGGGTTATTAAGCAAGACCCCAGCGAGAGGAAATGCGGCCAATTGCTGGAAATGCTGGAATCGCTCCCCGATTAATTGCACGTTCTGTTCTCTATCCTACCCGTAACCGGTCGGAGTGGTTTCAAGCGCGAATGACGCTTCTTCCGGCCTTGGCGGTTTTATCGATGCGGCCGTCGACGAAACAACCTACAGGCATTCCACCAACCGCCCCCGTTTTCTCAATACACGACGGCAAGACGCCAGCACCCATTCCGTGGCAAAAACCGCTGTGGCTCCCGCGATACGCGGCAGCGGCGCCATTCGCTCATTCAGCGGCCTATTTAAGACCACGATATAGAAATTTATTGGTCTTTATGGTGCGGGGAAATAGCGCAAATAAATTTAATATTCAATAAGTTAATAATTAAAAACCTTACCCACGCCGCGCTGCGACGGCGGATAACCGAACAACAGACCCATTGGCTAACAGAAAAAATAATACTATATTGAAAAACGACGATCACCCAATCCGCTGTAATGGAGAGAGATGACCATGACGATTGAAAGCACCGATTTCGGCCGCATCACCATTAACGGAAAGACCTATTCTCACGATGTGATTATTCACTTATCCGGCAAAATAGCCAAACGGAAGAAAAAACTTTCCACTAAGGAATTTGGTACTAGCCATCTGATTTCAAAGAACGAAATCAAAGCCATTTATGAGAAAGGCGCCACTCAGCTTGTTCTCGGCACCGGACAGTATGGCCATCTCAGGCTATCTCCGGAAGCAGCGGACTACCTACAACGCAAAGGCTGCCGCCTGTTCGCGGAACCCACCTTCGAGGCCATCGATTCCTATAACCGCTCGAACGAGCAAAAGATCGGGCTATTTCACGTTAACTGCTAGATCCGTCCCGCCGGAAATAGAGGGAAAAGCGCGTCCCGAAAGGTGATCGTCCCTTCTCGTTTTTCCCTCTTCGGCGGCAATTCCCCTTAGCGTTCCGTCACCCGCTTACGCTCCCGAGAAGCGAGCGCCAACTCAAGCGCGGTTTCCAGACGAATCACCCGCGCCGTCAAATTCTCTATTTTTTGCTGCTGCGCCTTCATTTGTTCGGCCATGACCACGATCTTATCGTTCATTTTAATTACGGTCGTGAGAGTGTCCCAGAATTTATCCGTCAATGCCATTATGCCGCCTTTCTGGCTGAATGCGCGGCCTCCATGGCATCGATGCGCTGCTGGGACGCCGCGATGAACGCCAACGCATCCTCCAACGATTGCGTCGCGTGCGCCGTCGTTTTCAACANNNCCCGCCGCATAAACTCCCCCATCGTGAGATTCGCCGCCTTGGCGTTCGTCGAAATTTGCGCTTTTTGCGCCTTGGTGACTAATACGGGAATCCGTTCGGTAATCATCGCCATCGCCATCGCCTATCACATACATGACCATCACATGACCATTATAGGCCAGACGCATCCCTCTCGCCAACCGAGGGAAACGCATAACAGGCGATTTCATGCTAGAACAAAGATTAGCAACAGCCGCCGACATCTTGCCTCATGGCAACCGTAAGGCGCTCTTTTCATCGCCCGGCAACGTAAGGATCGATCATGAAACGCCTCCCGTTAGAAAAGCTTGGCGCAAGAGGAGCCTCCAGCCATATCGTCAACTTCGGCGTATTCTTGCCATGGGTTTCGGCAACGCACGGAAACCGGTTATGGGTAAAGGTTATCCACGAAAAAGACCAGTTTTTGCAACACATTCCACCGCTAATCTTCGAGTTGAGGCACTCCCATGACGCCGACTATGGCGATTACTGGTCAACGCAGATCGATCTGACGCTTCACCCCAAACCGCATCCTGACGCCGCCTGGGGCGCGCCCGGAAAATATGTGTACCGCTATTGCCTTGAAAATCAAGCCATCTCGCAACCCATCGATTGGATTATCGACCCCTTCGCACGAGAATTCGGCGTCGGAAAATTATCCGCATTCACCTTGGGCTACGAACAGCACGTATGGAGTTCTCACGAAAACCAGTGGAAAACACCGCCCCTTTCCGACCTCGTCCTCTATGAACTCATGATCGGCGAATTTGGCGGAGATATCGACAAAACAATCGCCCGGCTGGATTATCTCGCGGATCTGGGGGTCACCGGCATCGAATTAATGCCGGTTTCCAATGTGTCCAACGTGGTGGACTGGGGATTTCTCCCGATTGGATACTTTGGCGTGGACGAGCGTTTCGGTAACCGGCGGGATATGCAACGGCTGGTCGACGCCGCCCATCAACGGGGAATCGCCGTCATTCTAGATTCCGTCTACGGTCACACGAGCGAGAATTTTCCCTATTCCTACCTGTATCGGGAGCTCGCGTACCGCGAAAACCCTTTTATGGGGCCGTTCGCCAAGGATTATTTCGGCGAGAGCACCGATTTCAACCGTGCGTTCACCCGCGACTTCTTTTTTACCGTTAATCACCATTGGCTCGACTGTTACCATATCGATGGCTTTCGCTACGACTGCGTGCCCAATTATTGGGACGGCGCAACCGGACAAGGCTACGCCGCCCTCACCTACGAAACCTACCGGCTGCTCAAGGAAAAACGGAGCACCCCAGGCCATTGGCAGCGGTTCTTCGATCAAGACAAGATCAATCTCATTCAATGCGCCGAGCAACTGGAGGGCCCGGTGGAAATCCTGGAAAAAACCTATAGCAACTGTACCTGGCAAAATGAAACACTAGGCGCGGCCCAGCAAAGCGCACACGGAAATCGCAACAGTTTCGCCGACCTCGGCTTACGCCTCGGGCTCCTGGGCTATCCGCGGGAAACCACTATGAACGGCGACATCCTCGCTAAAACCGCGTTGCAATACATCGAGAATCACGATCACTCCCGCTTCGTTTGCAATTTTGGCACGATTGCCCGCGATAACGAGCTGCTGAAGGAAGGCGACCGTAACCGCTGGTACAAAGTGCAGCCCTATCTGATCGGGCTATTAACGGCGCCAGGCGTCCCCTTACTATGGCAGGGGCAAGAATTCGGCGAAAACTACGCCGTTCCCCAGCAAGGCTGGGGCCGCGTCATGATGTTCCGTCCCGTGCGGTGGGACTACTTCTACGATCCCGTGGGACAAGCCACCGTTTCCCTGGTGCGCACGCTTCTCGGCTTACGCGGCCGGCAACCCCAATTTCGTCATGGCGACCACTTCTTCTACGGCGACCATGATTACCTATCCAAAAATTTAATGTTCTTCTCGCGAAGACAAGGCAACCGCTATAGCCTCGTCGCGCTTAACTTCGGCGATACGGCGCAAACGGCGCTGTTCGCCTTTCCCTTAAGCGGCGATTACCGGGAAGAACTCCACGGCAACGACGGATTGCAAGGAATCGCGGCGGGGAGACCGCGCCCGCTGACCATTCCCAGCAACTACGGCAGAATATGGAGCATCGACGCCGCCCCGTAATTTCATGGGGCCGGCCAGCATGGGAAGAGCGCCGCACTTCCAGCCCATTGGTCTCCCGGAAATCCCGCGCGGCGTTAAATGAACAAACCGGCGGAAATAATAGCGGTCCAAATGCCGCCTCCCCGCCTCTCCCTTGGAGAAAAGCGGCGCTGCGGCTTGCATACGCCCTGCAAACTCGCGGCGGGAGACATAGACCATTCAACCCTCGCCGGCCTCATACCCGGGCTGAACAGGGCATGCCGCCGCTTGCCCGGGGAACATGGCAAGCAATTCCGGTTCTTCCAGCAAGCGATGGGCAAAGATGAAGGCCGCCGCCGACCAAGTCTGATTCAGGTTGGCGCGCCGCCCAATCATGCGTCCCGCACGGCCATCGTAATACTCCGGCCAACCCTGCACCGGCAGCGCCGCCGCCGCAATGGTCAAGGCCCGTTCGGCCAGCTCGCGGCGGCGCGTGATTAAGGCGGCGGCGACAAACATCCATAATCCCACCGGCCAGTTGCCGCCGTTGTGGTAAGACCAGGGCGCATTCTTGGGATCGCTGCCGGTCAGCAGCCGCCATTCCGCTCCCTCCACTGCGGGATAGCACAGCTTGACCGGCATGGCGCCCACCAAATCGTCCCAGCGCGCCTCGTAGAGATCCATGACGCCCTGCGCCTGTTCCTCGCTGGCTAGGCCGAAGATAATGGAAAACAGATTGCCGAAGGCGAAAAAGCGTGCATCCAGACGGCCGGGGCCCAGATTCCCTGCTAGGTAGCCGCCTTGCTCCGGCAACCACGACTCCACCCACGGCGGCATCGACTCGGGGTAAATATTCAGCGGGTTGCTGTTTCGCCGCCCGAACTCCTCGGTAGCAAAGCGATGAATCTCGCTCAAGCGATCCACGTCCAGCCAGTACTGGCTGCGAACATAGTCCCGCAACCGCTGTTGGCGTTGCGCCGCCTGCCGCAGCAGCGGCTGATTCTGCTCGCTGGGCGCGAACAGTTCGCCTGCGGTATGCAGCGCGGCGTAGAACAGCGCCTGGATTTCCAGTGGATGGCCGTATACCCCCATGCGCCGGTCGATCATGAACGATCCGTCGGGCACCAGCAGTGTCGGAAACACTTCGAAGGAACCCTTCAGGCACAGGCGAAGAACACGCTCCATGTGTTGCATACAGACCGCCTTGTTGCTTAGCTTCCGGTCTCCTGTCCTCTGTACATAGGCATGCGCCAGAATCATCCACCACATCATGGCGTCCACCGGGGCCACCCGCCCGATGGCGCGATCGCCGAAATCCGCCCGCAAGGATTCGCCGTCGGCGTCATGCACCACGCCGAAGCTGGCCGGCATCACGCCGGGCTCAATCTCCTGGCCTTCCATTTCCAGCTCCTGATCCAGAAGCTGCAACGCCACCTCCAGAAAATTGGCCACAATCTCCGTCTTGCCATCGGCGAGATAGGCAAAACCGGAGACCGCGAAGTCGCGCACAAAGCACTCCTCGTAATTGGCCGCGGCCGGAGCATTCGGATCGCGTGCGGCGACAGTGCCGACAGGCTTGCCGCGATAATGCATGAGCGCCTTATCCAGCAATGCGTAGGCCGAATCCAAGGCGCGCCGGTTTAATTCAGGATCGATTGTTCTGTCTGTCACGAAAACCCCTTCCTATTCTTAAATTAAGCCGGATATTGCAGTGGATCGCGGCCGGCCCGGCGATATACCCAGGTTAAATTCAACCACCGGTGCGAAAACCCGGATACAACGTCATCCCCCCGTCTACATACAGCGTAGCGCCGGTCATGTAATCGGAAGCGTCCGAGGCCAGCCACACCGCCGTTTGCGCAATATCCGGCGGATCGCCCACCCGCCCGTAGGGGATCAGGGAGAGCAGTGTGGCCTCCGCCTCGGGGGTGTCCCAGGCGCTGCGGTTGATCGGGGTGCGGATGGCGCCGGGCGCGATACTGTTAACCCTGATCCGGTATTGCGCCAGCTCCTGCGCCATGGTCTTCATCAACATGGAAATGCCGCCCTTGGACGCCGCATAATTGGCATGGCCGGCCCAGGGAATCCGCTCGTGCACGGAAGACATGCAGACGATCTTGCCCGCCGCCCGCGACAATTCCGACACCACGCCGCGCCGAATAAACTCCCGCGCCGCCTCGCGGGCGCATAAAAATTGCCCGGTCAGGTTCACGTCGAGAACCCGGCGCCAGTCCTTCAGCGTCATATCGGGGAAATGCGCGTCGTGCTGTAGCCCGGCGTTGTTCACCAGGATATCGATACTGCCGTAGTCCTCCAACATAGTGGAGAACATCGCTTGCACCTGGTCTTCCTGGCTAACGTCGGCGCGGACCGCCATGGCCTCGCCTCCGGCGGCGTGAATCGCGTCGATGACCTGGCGCGCCTTATCCTCGGCGGCGGCGTAATTCACCACCACCTTAGCGCCAGCGGCGGCGAGGGCGCGCGCGACCGCCGCGCCGATACCGGAGCTGCCGCCCGTGACCAGCGCGCGCTGCCCGGCCAACGGGTGCGCGGGGGATTGCATTGTGCTCATTGTTGATCTCTCCTTCGCGATACGCTTGCAAAGACGGCGGGGCAAGGCCCCGAATCTCAGCGCCGCGCCTGACCGCACAGTGGAATGCACCCACAACGGCACATCCAATCGTTCGTCCCCTGGCGGCCGGAATAGTTCAGCGGCCGCACCTCAACGACGGCCTATGCAAGCAATGAACATGGCATGAAACGGATCGGAGAATCTTTTGAATGATATTATTCACGGGTCAGCCGCCTTATTGCAACGTGGGCGATGGCAAGAGGCAGGACTTGACCTCGTTGCGTGAGATTTTAGCGATGATATACCGTTTTAAAATACTAGACGCTTCGCGCTTTCACGCTTGCGCCTGTTGCCTGGGGCGCCAGGCATGGAACTTAACAAGGGGTGGCCTGAAGAGGCTTGCCTCAAAGCCGACGAATCAGTCTCGCAGGCCCAGGCATCGATTGGGCGCCGCCTGCGTTTCTATAACGCTGCTCGACCCCGAGCAAATCTTGACCAGCAGACACCGTTCAGGTTTACTTCAATACGCTGCCCTTATCCAGGGTAGCTTAACCAGCATGAGCAGGATTTCACTTACTAGATTTGGTGGGGCCGTTCAGATAACCGGAACCACCTCTTTCGGCGACAAAGAACATGTTCATCACTCAAGTAGCTTTCGTCGTAGCACTACTCCTCATCGTTCCAACGGCCTCTGCGGCAAATGCTGTTCCTCCGCCAATCGGGGGGGACGATTCTGTGACTGCAACCACAGCGCACGATCCAGTGGTCCCACTTCGAATGGGGACTTTAAAAATTACCTTAGAAAAAACTTCACTAAAAGAGGTTCAAACTACAATTGGCGCGGGAAAAATATACAGTCATGGCGACGCATCTGAAGCGCTTGCTTGGCTTTGCTACACCGTCTCAACGTCGAACCCACCGCAGAGACTGTGGTTAAGTTCAGGAGAAATGGGCGGGCTGACTATTATTGATGGCGTCACCGCTGTGGAAACTACAACTAACGTTAGCCCTTCTAAGTATTGCCCAGAACTGCCGCAGCAGTTTATGCCTTTACATTTTGCTAACGGAATTTGGTTGGGGACATCAGAAAGAAAATTTCAAAAGTCCTTCGGCAGCGTTAAGAAAGTAAAGGGTGCTAGAGCCTACATATACATCGGCAAGGACGGGGAATATGACGTTATCGGCAGCCTGAATGTACACTTTAAAAATCATGTGTCAGTCGCCATATATGCCAATCATGTCACGAGCGATTAGCTTGTTGTTGCCCAACCTAATCGTGCGAGTCGTTTGTTTCGCTCACTGTAGAATAGAGAAACCGAGGCGCCAGGCCTTGCTTTTTGCCATGCGGAGACCCATAAGGCAAAAGACAAGACCTGACCCCTCATATACTCGCAAACGCGGCGTGTCTGTATGAACCGCCCCGACTTTTCCGGAG
>DOVS01000201.1 GCA_003519965.1 Betaproteobacteria bacterium | reverse complement strand
ATCGCACCCTGACCGCGGTGGATTCGGCGGTGATGGTGGTCGATTCGGTCAACGGCGTGGAAGTGCAGACGATTAAACTGCTCAATGTGTGCCGCTTGCGCGATACGCCAATTCTGACCTTCATTAATAAGCTCGACCGCGAAGGACGTGAACCGATCGAGCTCCTCGACGAAATCGAGTCGGTGCTGAATATTCAGTGCGCGCCGATGACTTGGCCGATTGGCATGGGTACTCGATTTCGCGGCACGTATCATCTCTACGACGATACCGTCATGGTATTCGACCCGGCAGCGGAAAAAAGCACCGCCGGGGTATTGGCCGGCCTAGAGAATCCCCGGCTCGACGAACTGATCGGCGACCAAGCACGGGAATTGCGCGACGAGGTCGAGCTGGTGCGTGGCGCGTCCCACTCCTTCGACCGAGCGGCGTACCGGGCGGGCAAGCAGACGCCGGTGTTTTTCGGTTCGGCGATGAACAATTTCGGCGTGCAATCGCTGCTGGACGCGATTGTTGCATTATCCCCCGCCCCTTTGCCGCGATCGACGGAGAGCCGCGTCGTTGCACCTGACGAGTTAAAGTTTAGCGGCTTTGTATTCAAAATACAGGCGAATATGGACCCGAAACATCGAGACCGCATTGCATTTGTACGGGTTTGCTCGGGGCGCTTCGATCGCGGGATGAAAATTAAGCAGGTCGCGACGGCTAAGCAACTGACCGTCGGCAACGCCATCACCTTCATGGCGCAAGACCGTAATACCGCCGACGAAGCCTATGCCGGCGATATCATCGGTATTCCCAATCATGGCACGATCCATCTTGGCGATGCGTTTAGCGAAGGCGAAGCGTTAAAGTTCAGCGGTATTCCGTCGTTCGCGCCGGAACTCTTTCGGCGGGCGCAACTACGCAATCCAATGAAAATGAAACAACTGCAAAAGGGATTGCGGCAATTAGCGGAGGAGGGCGCAACTCAATTGTTCCGGCCGCTGGTATCCAACGATTTGATTTTAGGCGCGGTGGGAACGCTTCAGTTCGACGTCGTTGCCCATCGGTTGCGCTACGAATATGGGGTGGATGTGGTTTTCGAGCCCTATCACGCCGCAATCGCCCGCTGGCTGCAAGGGCCGGCCGACGATTTGCGGAAGCTGGCCGATCAGTATGGCGCCAATGTGGCCTTGGACGGCGCCGATGATTATGTTTACCTCGCCCCGAGCCGGGTTAACTTGGATTTAACCCGGGAGCGCTTCCCGCAATTGCATTTTCTGGAAACGCGGGAAGTCGGTTAGCGCATCAATCGCCGAACCGCTTGTGTTCGCGCGGCTGACGAGAACGGCGGATTAGTGGATGAAATCGACATCCACCAGATCGAAGCCTTGGATTTCCCGTTGGGCGCTGATATGCCCGATTTCCTGGATTCCCGTCCGCTCATTTATTACCGGCAAGCGGCGGCTTTGCCAGCGCCGTGAACCGATAACGCCCCAATTCAGGGTGAGTCCCCAGCCGCCGAACAAATCTTGTTGTAAGCTGACGGAATAATAGCGTGCTTTTTCCGGGTGCCGCCAATATAGCCGCAAGCGCCGCTCCTTAACTCTCGATTGAAGTCAACGGGTATTCGCGTGTATTCTAACCCGTCCGCCGGCGCTTGGGTAGGGCGGGGGAACGCCAGCGGGATCGGCCCGCTAGCCGCGTATTTGCGCGTCGCGGATTGCGCCGGAACGCGTATTCGCTGTTGCCGCTAGTCAGTGGCGTTCAAGCGAACGTGAGGACTGTCCGGGGTTATCGGCCAGTCCGTCGCTGGGCGCGCCCTGTCCAAATAGCCAGTTGACCCCCATGGAAGCCCCGCGTAAAAACCACATTGAAGGTGTTTGTTTTTGGGGAGAAGTGCGCGATATTCGACAAGCGCCCCCTTTTAAAAGCAAGCGTATTATTTGAAAAGTATGTTCTAAGGATGGAGTTATGACAACAGGTACGGTGAAGTGGTTTAACGATGCGAAGGGATTTGGCTTTATTACGCCAGACGAAGGCGGCGATGATTTGTTTGCCCACTTCTCGGCGATCCAAATGAATGGGTTCAAAACCCTGAAAGAGGGCCAGCGAGTGAGTTTTGAAGTCATCCAAGGGCCCAAGGGAAAACAAGCGTCCAATATTCAAATGCCCTAATCGTTAGGGTTCGGCGGCCCGGCTCTCGTTCTCGGGCCGCTTTTCCTCGGTTTGATGGTTATGCTGTTTTCTCCCGTCATTTGCTGTTCTCCCATGCCGGGTTCTCCGGCGCACGGCTAGTTTTTTTCCGCTATTCTCCATAGAATAAGACGGCCTGCCATTAGCGGCTGGGCCGCGTTTCGCAGCGATACCCCCTGTGTTTTGCGTTTTTTTGGCGCCGCCGCCCGCCGGTTCAATCCGGTTTGACCGGCGTTTGGCGGGGTGTGGACGCATCGCAATGAAAAAAATTATCTTTTCTTTCGTTTTATTGGTTTTTTGCGGCTGGCGCGCGACATCGCTCGCCGCCGGTTTCGCGCTGAGCGAACAGAGCGCCAGCGGTTTGGGCAATGCTTATGCCGGCGGCGCGGCGGCGGCCGAGGACGCGACGGTCGTTTTCTATAATCCCGCGGGAATGACGCGGATCGCCGGGCGTCAATGGGTGGTCGCCGCTCATGTGATCCAATCGTCGGTGAATTTTTCCAATCAGGGTTCGCATGCTGCGCCGGGGACCCCGCTCACGGGCGGCGACGGCGGCGACGCCGGCACCACCAACGGCAACACCACCGGCACCGTGGGCGAGGTCGGCGACGGCGGCACCGGCGGCGACGGCGGCACCGGGCCCAACGGCG
>DOVS01000154.1 GCA_003519965.1 Betaproteobacteria bacterium | reverse complement strand
TCTTGCCGGAACCGGATGGCCCGATGACCGCCACTTTCTCGTTGGCCGCGATATCGAGGTCGAGTTGGTCAAGAACCTTTAAATCGCCATAGCATTTGCTGACGTTCTCGAAACGCACCATCGGGGTTTCATTGGCGCTGCCGGCGATCATAGAAATCCTTTCCTTCGGGTGTTGAGATAATATTCGACGCGGCGGATGAGAAGGGCGGAGATCAGGCTAAACACCAGGAAGAATAGCCCCACCAAGGTGATGGGTTCGGTATATTGGAAACTTTCGGAACCGAGGATTTTGGCCGTCTGCATCAGCTCCAGCACGGTAATGGCTGAAAGCAGGGGCGTTTCCTTGAACAACGCCACCAGATAATTACCGAGCACCGGCGTCATCGGCGGGACTGCCTGGGGGATAATGATGTCCTTGAAGGTCGTGAACGGAGAAAGATTGAGCGCGGTGGATGCTTCCCATTGTCCCTTGGGAACGTTCTCCAGGCCAGCGCGGTAGACTTCCGAACAATAGGTGCTGTAATGGATTCCCAGCGCCAAAACGCCGGTCAACATGGCGCTTAGGGTGAGGCCGAATTGCGGCAGGGCGTAATAGAGGAAGAACAGTTGAATCAGCAGCGGCGTCGAACGAACGCTTTCGATGACCCCGATCGTCATCCAACGCAACCATGCCGGGCCGGACATGCGGGCAATAGCGAGCACAAGCCCGAAGACCAGCGCAAATACAAATCCCAGCACCGTCGTCTCAACGGTAATAATAGACGCCCGGGCCAAGATGGGCAGAATTTCCCATGTATATCCCCAGTCCCAGACAAAATGCATCAGACGGCCCCCCCTCGACCCAGCCCGCGGGAGGCGCGGCGCTCCAACGCCTTTACGCCGGCGGTGATCACCAGCGAAATGCCAAGATACATCACCAGCGCAATCGTGAAAATCTGAACCGTGCGCAAGGTATTCTGATTCATTTCCTGCGCCTTGAAGGCCAAATCGGGAAGCGTGATCAGCGATACCAACGCCGTCGACTTGAGCAGTTCGATGAACAGGTTTCCCCAAGGCGGGAGCATTAACGCGAACGCCTGCGGCAGAATGATGCGGCGCAGGGTTTGCGTCTTGGTGAGGTTCAATGCCAGGGATGCCTCCCACTGGCCGTTAGGCACCGCGCCGATGGCGCCGCGAATGACTTCCGCGCCGTAGGCTCCGATGTTCAGTCCCAGCGCCATGACGCCCACTGTAAACGGCGCCAGGGTGACGCCGAATTGCGGCAACACGAAGAACAACCAAAACAATTGCACCAGTGCGGAAGTGCCGCGGAAAATTTCGATATAAGTGACGGCAAACCAACGGATCGGCGTAGGGCCATAGACCTTGGCGATGGCGGCGGTAAACGCCGCGACAACGGCGACTATTGCGCCGCCCAGGGTGATTTGCAGCGTCACCCATGCGCCGCGCAGCAGCCCGGGAATGAATGCATGCAGCCCGGTAAAGCTAATGAGGCTCATGCCGGCGGCAAAACTGACGATGGCGACGACGAGCAAGCGGCTAAATCCACTGTTCATGATACGGTTGGGCTACCAAGCGGTTGCATAAAAACAAGGCGCTCAGCCGGCACAGCACGGGCCGGCAGCGGAACGTTTATTTGCCGGCGCAAAGCTGGGCCGTCGTTTTGTCCGGTAGATTCGACTTATCGAAACCGAATGGTTTGATCATGGCAAGGTGCGCGGGCGTTCCGATGAACTTGGCGAGCTGGGCGTTAACGGCGTCGCGTAGACTGGCGTCCTCTTTACGAAAAGCGAAGGAGCCTTCGCCCTTATAGCTTTTGCCGTTGTGGGTGAAGGTGAACGGTTTAGCGCGTTCGATCGCATCGTCCTTGGCCGCCAGGTCCTTAGCCGTTAGCGAAGTCAGCGCGACGGCGGACGCCCGCCCGGCGGTAACCGCGGCAACGCCCGAGGCGAAATTCGGCACAATCAGCCACTGCTCACGGCTGAGTCCCGCCATCTTGGCATACCTAACTTCGACGGTGCCGGCGATGAAGGCGATCTTGAGGTCTTTTTTGATCGCGTCGGCAAAGGTGTTGACACCGTCCGGGTTGCCTTTCTTGACAATGAACGCTTCGCCAATAGCGTAGGTCGGGTTGGCGAAAATAACTTGTTTGCACCGTTTCGGCGTTATGTACATGGAAGCGACGATGGCGTCGAAGCGCCCGGCCTTAAGGCCGGGAATCAACGATCCCCATTCGGTAAGGACGCCATCGACCTCGTTGACGCCCAGCTTTTTCATGACGTATTTGAATACGCTCGGCGATTCGCCGGTCAATTTGCCCGACGCCGTAGCGTAAGAATAGGGGGCCTCGTTGGCGAAGCCGATGCGGATGTATCCTTGCTTGCGGATCTTTTGCAACGTGGTTTGCGCCAGCGCGGCATTGGCGAATGAAATAGCGGCAATGGCGGCAAGCACGCCGGTTATGGCGCGACGGGTAAATAGAGACATAAACCTCCCTTGTTCGTAGATTGCGTCCGTAAACTGCTGTAAAAGGCGGTGGGCGGCCACTGCTTCAGTTCGCCAATGATGACGTTGCCGGGACGGAGGTCGATCGAATGGAGAGGAAGCGACGGCTGGAATAGAGAGTACCGCATGAAAGGAATTGTTGCCAGGGCTGTTGATCGGCTAGGCTGGGTCCGCGAAGCGGGTGGAATCGGCATTGAATCGGGTACTGGAAGCGTGGGCGGCGGCGATGTTGGGGACCCAGCGCCACGAGCGGGCGCTGAGTTTCGCTAGGGTTCTTTAAATTTGCTACGGAAATTATTAAGAACATCGACGTGATGCATGGCTACTTTGCTAGATTTACTTCGCCCGTACTTATATGTAAAGAAGATAGCTTTTTGAGCAAGTCTTCTATATTTTGCTTAGCAGATCCCTCGTTCGCTAATCTAAGCCTCTTTACAGCAAGGAATGCTTCTCCGACACTGGCGGTATAAGGAGATACAATCGTATCGTTGAAGATGACCTTATTCGTCTTAGTGTCCATCAGAATATAATTAACATGGGTAGTCACAGTAAAATCTAGGCCAAACATCGGTTGATCTATCTCGGCTAATTTTACTTTTAGCTGGTATCGGCCATTTTGAGACAGCAGCCCCTGGCTGGATAAGCTCATTTCTACTGCTTTCTTGAACGCTTCATTACTTATTTGTGACGTCCAAAGCGGGTTTGTCTGCTCACCTCCAGCAACCGTCGACAATCCAACGTCATGTTTTAACGCTTTGTCATATTTCATCCCTATGGATTCCGTATAGGCCATGTTTCCGAACTTTGCGCCGGATGCACAGCCATATAAAGACACCACCAATATTGACAGTAAAACAACCTTCGATTTAGTCATGCGCTTAATCCCTCACCTTGCTGTTTTTATGAATAGAATGACTTACCATTCCGGTAAGTTTGGAGCGTCACCGGACCTTCATAATGTAACATTATTTTTTTTTGCTGAAACTTTATACGCGTTCACCACTTTGCTTGCTGTCGTATCGTGATGACGGTGCCCCACTGAAATATTCTCGCTGTTGAGAGGTGTTTCCGGAAATTTGAACAGCCCGTGGAGAGAAAGCATGCGCGGACGCCCCCGCCGGAATCACATACCGGAATTCAAGGCTACAGTGGCGCTAGAGACAGCCCAAAGCGAATACACGCTGGCTAAGCGCCACGACGTGCATCCAAGTCGAATGGCCCATCCCGCGCAAGCTCGGCCGACGACGATCGCGGAGCGGTTTGACGGTCGGCGGGAGCGCCTTGTTGGGCGTCCATCATTTCGTGCCGACCGCACAAATGAGGGGATGTGCCGACACGCCATTGGCCGCTATTTCTACGGTGGTGAAACCTGCCCGATGAAGCATTTGCTCCAGCTTTTCTGGCCGGAACGCTTGATATGCCTCACGGTTCTTGTCACGGACCGTGATGGCAAGCCGTCCTCCCGGCTTAAGCACGCGATACAGTTCTCGTAGTCCCTGAACGGGCTTTTCCCAAAAGTAGATGCAGTGGATGGAAAAGGCTTTGTCGAAAGTCGAGTTGACGAACGGTAGATTCTCCACCGACCCGAGTTGCAAAATGACGTTGCCTGCGACAATCGCGTCTCGGTTGCGAGAACTCGCGGCGTCAAGCATTGCCTCGGAATGATCTATCCCCGCGATCTGAACCGACGGGTGCAATTTCACGAGAGACTCGATTGCGGCGCCGGGGCCAAAGCCTACTTCCAAGATCTGTTCATCGTTGCCTATGTGAAGAAGGCGTACGGTCCACTCGCTATCCAGGCCATTATGCCACGCCATGATTCGACCGAGGAGCCGGCCAATTAGGCCTCTCGGCATTTCTGCTTGGCCTGGCGATTTTCTCATGATGCTGTTTCTGTCGCCCAACGCTCGCCATAACCGGCGTGCAAAAGTGGAGCGAAGCGGCGCTTTTGCATGTCCGAGTTGATGGCGTTGTTAGGATGCATTTTTGTCGGCTCCTGACGCCCACAGCTTTGGCTTGAAAGTAGATGAATTATCAGCCGGGAACACGCCAACATCTTGGCGAATTTCCAAAAGAAGCATAGCAAGCAACTTGTCGTGTTGCCCCGAGGTGCGATTGGGATTTGATACTCTGATTTCGTTATCTGAAAGCGTCGAGCGCCTCGATAACGGGTTGGGGGGCGAAGAGCAGCAGATTGTTGCATGCCTTCGCGAAGGCTCGCTGACCATCGGGGGTGGAATCACCTTCGACAGTACCGCTCAGACTCTCGACGAATGCCTTGTAGTATGCCAGCTTCTCCTTTCTCCATCCTGCCTCCCGCTCACGCTGTTTCGTGAACCAGTAGGTCACCGCAACAACAAAGAAGCTGCCAACCAAACTAATGATTGCGGTCACTATGGTAGCATCCATGATTGTACTCCTAACGTTTTGCTCAGTGGAAAACCACATGTGGAGCCGATAGGCGAAGCATGTGAATTTTCCGCTGAAGTTACTTGTTAGAACTCTGTTTTATTTTATGGCGAGTTTAATCTCTATAGT
>DOVS01000224.1 GCA_003519965.1 Betaproteobacteria bacterium | reverse complement strand
CGACCACTCGATTCGCATTGGCGACCTGATCGCCATCGATAACCGCTACGGTGTGATTACGCGGCTGACCGGCCGTTATGTCGTGCTGAAAAGCACCGATGGCAGCGACACCCTGATTCCCAACGAAACGCTGATTACCTCCACCGTCATCAACTATCATTATTCGGGCCGCGAGGCGCGCCTCGCCCTGCCGGTGCAAATCAGCTACGCCAGCGACCTCGACCGCGCCATGCAGATTCTCCGGCACGCCGCCGCATGCCAACCGCGGGTATTGAAAACGCCGCCGCCCCAAGCCAACATTACCGGCTTTGGCGACAACGGCGTCAACCTCGAAGTGCTGGCGTGGATTAGCGATCCTGAACGCGAGCAGCGTGATTTGCGTTCGGCGATTTATTACCGCATTTGGCAAGATTTCCGCCGCGACGGCATCGAGATTCCCTACCCGCAACGGGAAGTGCGCATGATCGGCCAACCCAGCGACGTCACGATTCTCGGCGAGCAATCCTACGCGTCTCCCGAGGAAGAGATATCCCGCTAGCCCGCCGCAACCCCCCGTCCGGCGGCGCGATGAAAAATAGTATTGGCGGTGTGGCGGATAAAGTATACAATTTTACTCTGATATTATCCTTGGGAGTTTTCCGTTGCTTCATTCCGGCCTGTTCGATTTGTCTTGGTGGGGCGTCGCGCTAGCCGCCCTAGCGCTCACCCATGTCACGATCGCTGCGGTGACCATTTTTCTCCACCGCCATCAAGCGCATCGCGCGCTGACCCTCAAAGCGCCGGTCAGCCACTTTTTCCGCTTCTGGCTATGGCTGACCACCGGCATGGTCACCCGCGAATGGGTGGCGGTTCACCGCAAGCATCACGCCAAATGCGAAACGGCGGAAGACCCGCATAGTCCCCAAGTGCTCGGCATTCACCGGGTATTGTGGGGCGGCGCCTTGCTATACCAGCGGGCATGCCGCGATCGCGCCGCCTTGGAACAGTATGGCCGCGGCACGCCGGACGACTGGATCGAGCAGCGGCTCTACACGCCGCACAATTCCTTGGGAATTCTTCTGATGGCCCTAATCGATATAGCGTTGTTCGGCGTTTTGTCGGGCATAGCGGTTTTCGTCGTACAGATGCTTTGGATTCCCTTGTGGGCGGCAGGCGTCATCAACGGCGTCGGCCATTTCTGGGGTTACCGCAACTTCGCCAGCCGCGACGCCAGCGTCAATATCGCCCCATGGGGCATTCTGATTGGTGGCGAGGAGCTACACAATAATCACCATGCCTATGCCGGTTCGGCCAAGCTAGCGCTGAAATGGTACGAATTCGACATCGGCTGGGTCTATATCCGCCTGTTGCAATTCGCCGGATTGGCCCGGGTGCGCAAAGTCGCTCCGCAACTGAAAATGAAAATACGGCGCGGACGCCCCGACGCGGAAGCCTTGCAGGCTATTCTCACCCATCGTTGCGAAGTCATGGCGTCCTACGCCAAGGCGCTCCAACGCACCTGCCTTCAGGAAGCCGGCAAGCTGCGCCAGGGCGCGCTGCACGCCGGGGAGCACATCACGCCGCAAAGCGTGAAGCGCTGGCTGCAACTGAAGGGAAAACCGTTACGCGGCAACGAGCGGCGAACCTTCCAGCAAACGCTTGCGCGTAGCGCGGTGCTGCACACCGTTTACGCCATGCGGGAAGAACTCGGCGCCCTCTGGACGCGCTCCACCGCCTCCAAGGAACAATTGCTCGGACAGCTGGAAGACTGGTGCCGCCGCGCCGACGACAGCGGCATCGAGGCGCTGCGGCGATTCTCCCGCCGGCTGCGCTGCTATGCCTAAACGCTAGCGCCGCGCCGCAAAGCTGTTACAATCCATGGCAGCACCCTCCCCGCGAATCAACCACAAAAAAGGAGGGGCGAGCAGAAATGGAGGAGACCATGCAATTGCTAAAACGGCTTAGGATCCGCACCAAATTATACGTCCTGATCGCCTTTACCGCCGTACTGTTGACCGGCGTCGGGCTCACCGGCCTCATCGGCATCCACGCATCGAAAAACGCGCTATCTCAAGTCTATAACGACCACTTGCTGGCGATTAACCAACTGAACGAAATTCGCAACAATCAGATGCAAATCCGGCTCGAATTGCTCGAAGGCCGGCTGGAGTCCGATCCGTTCGCCGTGATGTCCGACATGGACCGGGTGCGCACGCTGATCTTCAACATCGACAAACGGATTAATGCTTACGAATCCCGCCCGCTGAAGCCCCAAGACCGGACATTGTTCAACGCCTTTAAGGCGGCCCGGTTGAAGTTCGGCAGAACCGGCGTCATGCCGATGATCGATCTATTGCGGGAAGAAAAATTTCAGGCGGCGGACACCTTGCGAAAAGGCGTCATGACCTCGGCGTACGCCAAGGCTTCCCGCACCATCGACGCCTTGATTCATTACCAAGCCGACGCCGCCAAGCGAACCTATGAACATGTTGTCCGTCTCACCCGGCAAATTATCATCTCCACCATCGCCAGCATCGTCGGCGGCGTGCTGCTTATCATTGTATTCGGCGTCTTCATTACGCATACGATTAGCCGCGGCGTGGGACCGTTGCGCCAGGCAACGCTCCGCCTCGCCGACGGCGACCTCACCGCTCGCGCGCCACAAGAGACCGCGGACGAACTCGGGGAAGTCGCCAGCGCATTTAACCGCATGGCCGGAGATTTCACCGGCTTGATCGGGCAGATGCGCCAGTCCGCGGATCAAGTCACCCAAACGTGCAATACCGTCACCACCACTTCCGATAAAGTCGCGCTCGCATCGAAGGAGCAAACAGCGCAAGCCGCTATCGCCGCCACATCGGTAGAGCAGTTGAACGAAGCGCTTAAAACCATGGTGCGCGAAGCGGAAGCGGCGGTGGCGGCGGTGGAAGACGCCAGCACCGCTTCCAGCCACGGTCATCGCGTCGTCAACAACGCGGTTCACGGCATCAATCAAGTGGCGCAAACTGTGGCGCAATCGACGCAGCTGATCGGCGCCTTGGGCGAACGCTCCAGCGAGATCGGGAAAATCCTTCAAGTCATTTACGATATCGCCGAACAAACCAACCTGCTGGCGCTCAACGCCGCTATCGAGGCGGCCCGCGCCGGGGAGCAAGGGCGCGGTTTCGCCGTCGTCGCCGACGAAGTGCGTAAACTGGCTGAACGCACTTCGGCGGCGACAGAGGAAATTTCCACCATGATCGGCAGCATGCAGACAGAAACCGCCAACGCCGTTGACTCCATGGGAAAAGGCGGCGAACAAATGCAGGAAAGCGTTGCGCTTGCCAATGAGGCGGGAGAATCGCTAGAACGTATCAACACCAGCGTTCAAAGCGTCACGGCGCTGATCCGGCAAAGCGCCGACGCCATGACCGCGCAGCAACGCACCAGCGAGGAAATCAGCCAAGGAGTCGAACACATCGCCCAGATGGCGCAAGAAAACAGCGCCACCATCGAAGAGTCCACTTCCGCCTTCCATCAAATGCACGGGCTTGCGCATCAATTGCAGCAAACCGTCAATCGTTTTCAACTAGAGTAACGGCGCGGAGAAAATAAAAAAGGGGCTTTCGCCCCTTGCCGCCGTTCGGGATGCAGCGTCTACTTCAGCTTGGTTTCCTTGTAAGCGACATGCTTACGCGCCACCGGATCGTATTTCTTAATTTCCATTTTCCCCGACATGGTGCGTTTGTTCTTGGTGGTGGTATAGAAGTGTCCGGTTCCGGCACTGGATTCCAGCTTGATTTTCTCGCGCATAATGGCCTCCTCTACACTTTAGCGCCGTTGGCGCGTATCTCGGCCAACACGGCGTCGATGCCTTTTTTATCGATCGTGCGCAAACCGGCGTGGCTGACCCGCAGGCGCACCCAGCGATTCTCGCTTTCCACCCAAAACCGGCGGTCGTGCAGGTTAGGCAGGAAACGGCGCTTGGTCTTGTTGTTGGCGTGGGAAACGTGATTCCCCGTCATCGGCGTCTTGCCGGTCACTTGACATTGGCGTGCCATGAGTTTGTGCCCCTGAAAATCGAAAAGGCGTATTTATACCATGAATTCCATAAGAAATTCAAGAATAAATCCGCCGCCCTGCCCCGGGCGGCGGCAAGCGCGATCGGCGCCATCGGCTTATCCGAGGCCGCCGGCGACTTCGCCGCACGAAGCCGGCAAACGCGGCATTCTCCCGCAGCGGATGAACAAACGCCGCGGCGGCGATAGCCCCCAATGGAACGCGGGCGGCCGCTTTTTCCGCCGCACACCGCACCCGCGGCGTCTAGGCGCGGTCACCGGCATACCGGCGCACTCTTGGCGCATCGTCGCAACCGCGATGACTTCCTCGCCACGCAACCTTTGCGGAGCGACACGCCCTCCTGCATCGGGCGAACGGGGCAAACGCCGCGGCGGCGCTCAAGGTTCGCGCGCCACGCAACGCACGGCGCGCGAAAACAACGGGCCGGGGTGCGGCCGCCCAATAGCCTACGCGACGAGCTTTTCCGCCGCTTCCTGCTGCTGGAGCCGCCACATATGCGCGTACACGCCGCCCTTCTCCAGCAATGCGTGGTGCGCGCCGCGCTCGACGATGCGCCCTTGCTCCATCACTAAAATCTGATCCGCGTCGATGATCGTGGATAAGCGGTGGGCGATCACAAGAGTGGTGCGATTCGCCGCGATCTGGCGCAACTCCTCCTGAATCGCCCTCTCCGACTTAGAATCCAGCGCCGATGTGGCCTCGTCGAAAATCAAGATCCGCGGGTTTTTAAGAATCGTGCGGGCAATAGCGACCCGCTGCTTTTCGCCGCCGGATAACTTCAGGCCGCGTTCGCCCACCACGGTATGGTAGCCGTCCGGCAAGGATTCGATAAAGGAATGGATATGGGCGTGTTGGGCGGCGCGGATAATATCTTCCTTGGCGGCGCTGGGACGGCCATACGCGATATTGTAATAAATCGAATCGTTAAACAACACAGTGTCTTGCGGCACGATGCCGATAGCGGCGCGCAGCGATTGCTGGGTCACCTCGCGGATATCCTGGCCGTCGATCGTTATCCGCCCGCTGCTCACATCGTAAAAGCGGAACAGTAAACGCGACAAGGTGGATTTTCCGGCGCCGCTCGCGCCCACCACCGCGACCTTATGACCGGCGGGAATGTCGAAACCGACATCGTATAGAATTTGCCGCTTGGGATCGTAAGAAAAATCGACCTGCGCGAAACACACCGTTCCCGCCGTCACCACGAGGTCCGGCGCGCCGGCCTTGTCCGGCACATCGGGGTGCTCCCCCAGCAAATGGAACATTTTTTCCATATCCGCCAGGGAATGACGAATTTCACGGTAAACGAAACCGAGAAAGTGCAACGGCAGATATAGCTGCAACAGATACGCATTAACCAGCACCAGATCGCCGATAGTCATCGTTCCCTTAACGACGCCTTGCGCGGCCAACGTCATCAAGAGTGTGACGCCGATGGCGACAATCAAGCCCTGACCGGCGTTCAGCGCGTTTAACGACACCTGATTACGCACCGCCGCGTGCTCCCAGTGACGCATATTTTCGTCGTAACGCTGCGCCTCGTATCCCTCGTTGCCGAAATACTTCACCGTCTCGTAGTTAATCAGACTATCGATCGCCTTCGTATTCGCCTTGGAATCCATATCGTTCATCGTGCGGCGGAAAATCATGCGCCATTCGGTGATCGCCAAAGTAAAGGCGATATAAAGCACCAGCGTAGTAAACGTAATGATGGAAAACCAAATGTCGTACTTGGCGAACAAAATCGCCGCCACCAAGCCGATTTCCACCAAGGTGGGTAAAATATTGAACAACATGAAATTGAGCAAAAAACCGATGCCGCGGGTGCCGCGCTCGATGTCGCGGGAAACGCCGCCGGTCTGACGCTCCAAATGGAAACGCAGCGACAAGCCATGCAAATGATTGAATACTTGCAGCGCCACGCGGCGAATCGCGCGCTGGGAAACCTTGGCGAACACCGCGTCGCGCAACTCGCCGAACACCGCGCTAGCCAACCGCAGCGCGCCATAGCTCAGCAAGAGAATCAGCGGCAGATACAACACCCCATGGGGATGAGACAAAGCGTCGACAATATGTTTCAGCACCAACGGCACCGCCACATTCGCTATTTTCGCCGCCACCAGCAACAATAGCGCCAGCAATACCCGGCCGCGGAACTCCCATAAATACGGCAGCAGGGTTTTAATCGTGTTCCAGTCGTTGCGGCCGCTAGGCGGCTTGCCGGTATGGCGGATACGCATGTCGATCGCAGTCGTTTATAGTGAAAGAAAGTAAACAGTGTACCAAATTTGTCGGGAAATCACGCGTCCGGCCGCGCGGCGGCGTCCCAATGGCCAGGATTGTTTTCGTTCTGACAAACTATTAACATCGACCATTGACCAGCACATGGCGAAAAAACAAGATGCATCGGCCAAAAACACCACGATGACCGAAGGAGAAACGCGCGGGAAAGGGCTTGCTTTCCACTTCAACGCAGACAGCGGCAAACTAACGGCGGCTTACCAGCCGGAGGAAGACGCCGGCGCCATCGACAGCCATTGGCTGCAACAGCGGCTCGAGGCGGAGGGTTTCGCCCAGCTGCACCTGATCGAACCCGCGTTGGCGGAGCTGATTGCCCAATATAACGCGAAGGGAGAAGCGTTTTCCCTGGAAATCGGCGAAGCGATCGACGGCGGCGCAAGCATCCAGATCGCCCCCGACCAAATGGCGGCGGCGCTGACCCTGACACCGGCGCAAGGAGGCCGTCCGGTGAGCGCCGCTCAAGTCTACGCAGCCTTGGAGGCGCAAGGCGTCACCGCCGGCATCCTCCATGGCGTCATCGAGGAAGCGGTTAAAATGCAGCAAGCCGCCAAGCAGCTCATCGCCCAGGGGCACGAGCCGGTTAACGGCAAGGACGGTTATTTGCAAAGCCTGATTCCTCAAATCAGAGACCGGCACCCTCAAGTAGACGAGCACGACATCGCCAATTACCGCGAACTGGGCGGCATCGTCAACGTCACACCGGGCGATCCCTTAATGCAGAATATCGCGCCGACCCTGGGCGAGGCCGGAGAAAACGTGCATGGGCAAGTCATCCCCGCGCAGCCCGGCAAACCCGTGCTATTCGCCACGAATCTCGACGGCGCCGCGCCCAATCCCGAACTGCCCGACCGGCTCGTCGCCACCATCGCCGGCCAACCCGTGCTAGTGAAGGACGGTGCTATCGTCGAACCGACGGTAACCTTAAAAACCATCGACTTATCCTGCGGCAACGTCACTTTCGAAGGCTCTATCATCATTACCGGCGACGTCCATCCCGGCATGACGGTGCAAGCGACCGGCGACATCCAAGTCGGCGGCACCGTCGAGGCGGCGCTGCTCGACGCCGGCGGCGACATTATCGTTAAAGGCGGCGTTATCGGCTGCGGCGACGCCCGCGCGGAAGACGCCACCGGCATCGCACGGCTGCGTTGCGACGGTTCGGTCACCGCGCGCTTTATCGAAAACGCCGTGATCGACGCCGAAGACAGCATCTACATCGACGAACTGGCGGTTCAAAGCTTCCTCTCCGCCGTCAACCAAATCATCGTCGGCAAGCCCGGCGCCCGTAAAGGCCACATCATCGGCGGCGGCGCCCAAGCAACCCTATTAATACAAGCCCAAATTATCGGTTCGCCCGCCAACGTCAAGACCCGCATCGAAGTCGGCGTCACCCCGTACTTCTATGAACGGGCGCACCAAATTAACAACCAGCTGGCGACGCGAATTAAGGAACTGGAGAATATCGGCAAAGCCTTAGCCTTCGTTCAGCAACACCCCGGCAAGGTAAAACCCGGCACCCTGGAAAAAGCCCTGAACACCCAAACCGTGCTCCGCGCCGAAATCGCCAGCCTCAACGAAGAACGCGAGGAATTGCGCCACCACTTGGAATTGGCCGAAGACGCCAAAATTGTCGTGGGAAAGACCATCTACAGCGGAGTCACGGTACAGTTCGGACACAAATCCTACCCCGTGGATTTAGAACGGGAAGGCGGAACCTTCAGCATCGAAGAAGGGGAAATCACCTTACATTAACCGGCGCCGCCTCCCGCTATCGCCGCCGGAAGTGGTAAAGTAAGGGCCTTTGCGTTTCCGGAACCGCAATGACCCTCATCCGCCAAGAAGACGTGATCGGCAGCATCGCCGATGCGCTGCAAATGATCTCCTACACCCATCCCGGCGATTATCTTCGAGCGCTGGGCGCCGCCTGGCGGCGGGAGCAATCCCCTGCCGCGCGCGACGCCATCGCCCAGATTTTGACCAACTCGCGGATGTGCTTCGAGGGTAAGCGCCCCATCTGCCAAGACACCGGCATCGTGGTGGCGTTTCTCAACGTCGGCATGAATATCCGCTGGGACGCGCAACTAAGCGTCGAAGACATGGTTAACGAAGGCGTGCGCCGCGCCTACACCCATCCCGACAACCCGCTGCGCGCCTCCATGGTCGCCGACCCGGCAGGCGCGCGGCGCAACACCCGGGACAACACCCCAGCGGTCATCCACACGACGCTGGTTCCCGGCGATACGCTGGATATTACCCTGGCGGCGAAAGGCGGCGGATCGGAAAACAAAGCCCGGCTCGCCATGCTCAACCCCGCCGACAGCCTCGTCGATTGGGTGCTCGATACCGTGCCGTCACTGGGGGCCGGTTGGTGCCCGCCAGGCATCCTCGGACTAGGCGTCGGCGGCACCGCGGAAAAAGCAATGCTGCTCGCCAAGAAATCGCTGCTGGCGCCGGTGGACATCCAGGAACTGCTGGCGCGCGGCCCCGCCAACCGGCTGGAAGAATTGCGGCTGGAACTCTACGACCGCGTAAACGCGCTGGGAATCGGCGCCCAGGGATTGGGCGGACTCACCACCGTGCTCGACGTCAAAATTCTCGACCACCCCACCCATGCCGCGTCGCTGCCGGTCGCGCTCATCCCCAACTGCGCCGCCACCCGCCACATCCACATCGCCCTCGACGGCGGCGGCCCGGCCGCACTGCCGCCGCCCAAGCCGGAAGACTGGCCGCCGGTTGCCTGGTCGGCCAATCCCGCCGCGCGCCGCGTAAACCTCGACACCCTTCAGCGCGGCGACGTCGCCGCCTGGCGGCCGGGGGAAACCCTGCTGCTGTCCGGCGCGCTGCTTACCGGCCGCGACGCCGCCCACCGGCGCATCGCCGACCTTATCGCCAGCGGCGAACCGCTCCCTGCCGGCGTGGACTTCACCAACCGCCTCATCTACTACGTCGGCCCGGTCGATCCGGTGCGCGGCGAAGCAGTGGGTCCCGCCGGCCCCACCACCGCCACCCGAATGGACGCCTTCACCGACCTAATGCTAGAAAAGACCGGTCTGATCGGTATGATCGGCAAAGCGGAGCGCGGCCCCCAGGCAATCGAATCGATCAAGCGCCACCGCGCCGCCTACCTCATCGCCGTTGGCGGCGCCGCCTACCTCGTGTCCAAAGCCATCAAATCGGCCAAAGTGATCGCCTTCGCGGAACTAGGCATGGAAGCGATTTACGAATTTCAAGTGGAAGACATGCCCGTCACCGTCGCGGTAGACGCGAATGGCGAATCGATCCACACCACCGGCCCGCTCGCGTGGCGTCGGCGCATCGGCAACATACCGGTGACCGCGCAACCGTAACGGAACCGCCATGCAGCCGTTTACCCGCCCTATTCCCCCCGCCGTCCAGACAACGCTGGCGCTGCCGGAACAACACATCTATTACCGGATTTACCGGCCGCAAACCGCCGCCGCCCCACGACGGCTGCTGCTGCTCCACGGCGGCGGCGTGGGCGGCGAACTCACCTGGGGCGCGATCATCTCCCAACTGCGTCACTGGTCGGAAATTCTCGTTCCCGACCTACGCGGCGCCGGCGACACCCGCCACCCCAGCGGTAAAGAACGCGGCTTCGAAGCGGAAGCGGTAGCCGCCGACATAACCGCCCTGCTGCAACACCTGCACTGGGAAAATATCGACCTCGGCGGCTACTCCTTCGGCGGACTCGTCGCCATGCTGCTCAAAGCCCGGCGCGGAGAACAAGTAAACAAAACCTACCTGATCGAAGCCGCCCTGCTGGGGCGAATGACGCCGGAAGAAACCATCGCCAGCCGCGACCGGATGCTGCATGCGGCGAAAAAACTACGGATTCGCGAACAAACCGAAGAAGGGCTGGAAATCTTTCTTGACGTGGTTTCCCCCAACCGCACGCGCGGTTCGAAAAGTGAAGCGATCGCCCGCGAGCGGCTGTCCCGGCGCCCCGTGGGACTCGCCTGCGCGGTGGAGTGCGTGTCCCACGCCAGCCGGCGAATCGACCGGAGCGCCTTGATCGCCGCCCAAGCTCACGTCAGCAGCTTCATCGGCGAACGCTCCCATCCCCAGCTATACGGCCTATGCCAGAACCTTGCCGCCCAGCGGGACGACTGGCGCTGCCACCTAATTCAAGGCGCCGACCACGCCCTGCCGTTCAAAAAACCCTACGCCATCGCCCGGTTAATGAACGAAGACCTCATGCACCACCTAACCGAAAAAAATAACTAAGCCACGGCGGGCGCCGC
>DOVS01000319.1 GCA_003519965.1 Betaproteobacteria bacterium | reverse complement strand
TGCGGTGGTGGCGCCGAAAGACCGCGCCGCGCCGCTCACTCCTGCCGCGCGCAAGGTTGCGAGCGGCGCGGCGGATACGGTGCCGTTCGTTACCGTGACCAATCTGGCGCGTACCTTGCGCGAGCTCAAAGCGCGCGGCGTTTGGGTCATCGGGGCGGCTGGCGAAGCCGAGCACGATTTGCTAACGGCGCGATTACGCGGGCCGATCGCCTGGGTAATGGGCGCTGAAGGGGAGGGATTGCGCCGTTTGACCCGAGAAACCTGCGACCAGATCGTGCGCATTCCCATGGTGGGAACGGTGGATAGTTTAAATGTCTCCGTTGCCGCCGGCGTCTGCTTGTTTGAAACCCACCGTCAACGCGCTGTGTCGCTAAGTGCTTGATTTTTTCAAGCAGCGGCGTTAAAATTTCCCGCTTTTTAAGCCCTTGCCTCACCGAAATAGCATGAACGGGAGGCTTTATTGTCCACAAGGAGTTTTCATGCGCCATTATGAGATCGTTTTTATCGTTCATCCAGATCAGAGCGAGCAAGTGCCTGGCATGATCGAGCGCTACCGAGGCATCGTGACCACTGGCGGCGGCGGCCTTCACCGCCTGGAAGACTGGGGCCGGCGCCAACTGGCTTACCCAATTCAAAAAGTGCATAAGGCGCATTACGTGCTGATGAATATCGAGTGCGGCCAGCCCGTCCTCGACGAGCTGGAGCATGCTTTCCGCTTTAATGACGCCGTACTGCGTCATTTGACCGTGCGCATGAATCATGCGGAGATCACCCCGTCTCCCATGATGCGCGAAGAAAAGGCCAAGTCCGTGCTGCAAGCGCCCACCGAAGGCGGTGCGGAGCCTACGGAAACTAAGGAAGCCACGGAGGAAACCGCGTAATTAGGTGACGTCGTGCAACCGCATCGTATTGTGCGGGCGAATCAGCGAGATCACCCCGTTGCGCTATACACCGGCGGGCGTTTCGGCGCTCGATTTAGTGATCGCGCACGATTCGGAGCAGTGGGAGGCTGGGTTTAAACGTCGCGCCGTGTGCGAGGTTCCGCTTCTTGCAATGGCCGAAACCGCTATTCAGGCCGCCCGTTTTAAAGTCGGCGACGTCGTGGGCGTCGAAGGGTTTTTAGCGCGCCGTGGTCGCCAAGGCATGCGACTGGTGTTGCATGTGAAACGAATTGAATTGATTTAAGCGAGGTTGATTATGAAAAAGATGGGCGGGAAAAAACAGGGCGTCAAGCGTCGTCGCAGTTCTCCCTTTGGCCGGCGCAGGAAGTATTGCCGCTTTACGACCGAAGGGATTAAGTATGTCGATTATAAAGATGTGGATTTGCTGCGCGACTTCATTACCGAGAATGGCAGAATTATTCCTTGCCGTATTACAGGCACCCACAGCAAATATCAGCGCCAATTAAGCGAAGCGGTAAAGCGTGCGCGTTTTTTGGCGCTGTTGCCGTACACCGATTTGCATTAAGGGGGACGCCATGGAAATTATCTTGATTGAGAAAGTGGTGAACCTAGGTCAGCTGGGTGACGTGGTGAGCGTCAAGGACGGTTACGCTCGTAATTATCTTATTCCGCACGGTAAAGCCAGAAGGGCGACAGCAGCGAATTTAGAAGAATTCAAGCAGAAACGCGCCGAGCTGGAAAACATTCAGGCGGAAAAGCTGGCCCAGGCCCAGGCGCGCGCCGAGAAACTTGAAGGATACTTGTTGCAAATTACCCGTAAGGCGGGAATGGACGGTAAGTTGTTCGGCTCCGTTAGCAACGGCGACGTGGTGGATGCGCTCAACGCCCAGGGGTTTGACGTGACTAAGCCGGAAGTTCGGATGTCCGCCGGTCATTTGAAGGCGATTGGGGATTATCCTGTGGTTATTATGCTGCATACCGATGTTGACGCCCATATCACCGTTTCCGTATTAGGCGAAAATTAGAGCGGGCCATTTTTTTACCCAAACAGAGGGCTGTGGCGACACAGCCCTTTTTGTTTTTCGGTGCGCCGCGGTACGGCGGGAAATCCAGTATACTTGCAACGATCAGTCCGTATACTGACATCGCGCGCCGCTTTTTCCCGAGGTCTCCTAACATCCCATGATCGACGAGCAAATGGACTCCCTCAAGCTGCCGCCTCACTCGGTGGAGGCCGAGCAATCCGTGCTGGGCGGCTTGCTATTGGACAACCAGGCGTGGGATCGGGTCGCCGATGTTATTGGCGCAGGCGATTTGTATCGTCACGATCATCGGCTGATTTATCAGCACATCACCCAGCTTTTGGAACAGTCGAAACCCGCCGACGTCATTACTGTTGCCGAGTCGCTGGAAAATAGCGCCCGCTTGCAGGATGCCGGGGGATTGGCTTATTTGGGTGCGCTGGTCGAGAATACGCCAAGCGCGGTCAACATCCGCCGTTACGCGGAAATTGTCCGGGAACGCGCGGTGATGCGCCACTTGGTGGAAATCGGCGCCGCCATCGCCGATAGCGCTTACCGCCCCATGGGGAAAACCGCGCGGCAATTGCTGGATGAGGCGGAGGCGCGAATTTTTGAAATTGCTGAGGCCGGTGCGCGCGGTCAGCAGGGATTTTCCGAAATTCAGCCGCTGTTGGCCGAGGTGGTGGAGCGCATCGATATGCTCTACAACCGCGACGATCCCAGCGAAGTGACCGGCATGCCCACCGGCTATACCGATCTCGACAGCATGACCTCTGGTTTGCAGTCAGGCGACTTAATCATCGTTGCCGGCCGCCCCAGCATGGGGAAAACGGCGTTTTCCCTCAATGTCGCCGAGTATGTAGCGCTGGACGCCAAATTGCCGGTGGCGGTGTTTAGCATGGAAATGGGGGGCACCCAATTAGTCACGCGGATGATCGGTTCGGTGGGCCGGCTCGATCAGCACAAACTGCGCACGGGTAAGCTGGAAGAAGACGACTGGCAGCGATTGACCTACGCGCTCGGTAAATTGAGCGAGGCGCCCATCTATATCGACGAGACGCCGGCGCTTAACGCACTGGACCTGCGTGCTCGCGCTCGCCGTATTTATCGCCAATGCGGCAAGCTAGGCCTAATTGTGATCGACTATCTGCAATTGATGTCGGCCAATAGTTCAGGGGAGAATCGCGCGACGGAAATCTCTGAAATCTCGCGCTCGCTCAAAGCACTAGCCAAAGAACTCGATGTGCCGGTCGTCGCGCTGTCGCAGCTTAATCGCAGCTTGGAGCAGCGGCCCAACAAACGGCCGGTGATGTCCGATCTGCGGGAATCGGGTGCGATCGAACAGGACGCCGACCTGATTCTATTTATTTATCGCGACGAAGTGTACAACCCGGACAGCCCCGATAAAGGCGCGGCGGAAATTATCGTCGGTAAGCAGCGTAACGGCCCCATTGGCACTGTGCGCCTTACCTTCCTAGGAGAGCATACCCGCTTCGAGAACTTCGCCCACGCGGGAGACTATTAATCCGCTATGCCGCGCCCGCTTAAGGCCCGTATTCACCTATCCTCTATCCGGCATAATTTGGGGCTTGCCCGCCGGCATGCTCCCGCTTCCCGGGTTCTGGCGGTTATCAAGGCGAACGGTTATGGCCATGGCATGTTGCGCGTGGCGCAAGCGTTGCGCGGCGCCGACGGCTTGGCCGTGCTGTCGCTGGACGAGGCGGCCGCGTTGCGCGCTGCTGGTTTTTCCCAGCCGATTGTGCTGTTGGAGGGAATATTCGGCGTCGAAGACATTCCCGCCGTGGTGGACAATCGGGTAACGTGCGTAATTCATCGCCCTGCCCAAATGGAATGGCTGTGCAATGCCGCCGTTTCTCGTCCCATCGATGTATGGCTTAAAGTAAACAGCGGCATGAATCGCTTGGGCTTTTCGCCGGCGGCCGTGGCCGATGCGGTGGCGCATTTGCGCCAAAGCGCGGCGGTGGGAAATCTGCTGTTGATGACGCATCTCGCCACCGCCGACGAGCGGCGCGGCGCGGGCTGGCAACTGGCGGCTTTTCAGCAGTCCACCGCCGGCCTTTCCTTACCCGCCAGCCTGGCGAATTCCGCCGCGTTGCTGCGTTACCCCGAAACCCATGCCGATTGGGTGCGGCCCGGCATTATGCTGTATGGCGTATCGCCGTTCGCCGATGAAAGCGCGGCGCGGGCTGGGTTGCGTCCGGCGATGACCTTGCAGAGTGAAATTATCGCGGTGCAGCAGGCCAGCGCTGGTGAAACTATCGGTTACGGCGAGGGTTGTCGGGTGGAGCGGACAACACGGGTAGGGATTGTTGCTTGCGGTTATGCCGACGGTTATCCACGCCATGCGCCTAGCGGTACGCCCATCCTGGTTGGCGGTGCGAAGACCCAGTTGTTGGGACGCGTTTCCATGGATATGCTGGCGGCGGACCTGACCGATTTGCCGACGGCGGCCGTCGGATCGCCGGTCGTGTTGTGGGGCGAGGGGCTGCCGGTGGAAGACGTCGCCCATGCCGCGGGTACAATCGGTTATGAATTATTATGCGCGCTGGCGCCGCGGGTGCCAGTCGCCGAAGAGGAGTAGGGCGCGCCATGGCGAAGCGGAAATCGGTCTATAGCTGCACGGAGTGCGGTGGGCAAAGCACGCAGTGGCAAGGCCAGTGCCCTCATTGCCAGGCGTGGAACACGCTGGTGGAAAGCGTCGCCGAAGCGCCCGCTCTAGCGCATCGCTACAGCGCGCTGGCGGCGGGCGGACAGCTACAGTGCTTGGATGAGGTGGAAGCCGAGGCGCTCGTGCGCAGTCCAACCGGTATCGCCGAATTCGACCGGGTATTGGGCGGCGGTCTAGTGGATGGCGCGGTCGTGCTGATTGGCGGCGATCCTGGCATCGGTAAATCCACCCTGTTATTGCAAGCGCTCAGTCACATCAGCCGCGATCACGCCATCCTTTATGTCAGCGGCGAGGAATCCGCCCGGCAAATTGCGTTGCGCGCCAAGCGATTAGCGCTTGACGCCGGCGCGTTGCACTTGCTAGCGGAAATTCGGCTGGAAAGCATTTTATCTACTTTGCAGCAACGACAGCCGCGGGTCGCAGTTATCGATTCGATCCAAACGCTCTATTCCGATGCATTGCAATCGGCGCCCGGCAGCGTTGCTCAAGTGCGCGAATGCGCCGCCCAGCTGACCCGCTTCGCCAAACAATGCGGCACGGCGGTCATTCTGGTCGGTCACGTCACCAAGGAGGGTGCTCTCGCCGGGCCGCGGGTGTTGGAGCATATCGTCGATACCGTCTTGTATTTTGAAGGGGACGCCAATTCCAGTTTCCGGCTTGTACGGGCATTTAAGAATCGCTTCGGGGCGGTTAACGAACTGGGGGTGTTCGCCATGACCGAGAAGGGGTTGCGCGAAGTGAGCAACCCGTCGGCGTTATTTTTGACGCACCACGAATCGCAAGTGGCCGGTTCGTGCGTTTTGGTCACTCAGGAGGGGTCGCGCCCCTTGCTGGTGGAAATCCAGGCGCTGGTGGACGAAGCGCATTCCCCTAACCCCAAACGGCTCTCCGTGGGGTTGGAGCAGAATCGCTTGGCGATGTTGCTGGCGGTGCTTCATCGCCATGGCGGCGTCGCTTGTTTCGATCAGGATGTCTTCATCAATGCCGTTGGTGGAGTAAAAATCACGGAGCCGGCGGCGGATCTGGCGGTATTGCTTGCCATCGTTTCCAGTCTGCGCGACCGGCCGTTGCCGGAGAAACTCGTGGTGTTCGGCGAAGTGGGGTTGGCTGGGGAAGTCCGGCCGGTGCAGCGCGGGCAGGAGCGCCTCAAGGAGGCGGCTAAACTGGGCTTCGAGCGGGCGGTGATTCCTTGGGCCAATCGTCCCAAGCAAGCGATCCCCGGCATGGAGGTCATTGCCGTCAAGCGCTTGGAGGAGGCCTTGGCCCATTGCCGGAGTGGGCTATAATAGGCAAGTCAAGCGCGCAACGGAGCAGCAAGTGGCGTCTAAACTGATCGTATTCCATGATGGCGAGGAGATCGCCACCCTGACTCTTGACCGAGAGCGGGTGCGGGTCGGACGTAAACCCCATAACGACCTTAATTTGACCCATTCCGCGGTAAGCGGCGAGCATGCGGTCGTGACTACTGTGCGTAACGATTCTTTTCTCGAGGATCTCAATAGCACCAATGGCACCCGCCTCAACGGACGGCTGGTGACCAAAAAACAACTGCTGCATGACGGCGATGAGATCGCTCTATCGCCCTATATGATCCGCTATGTGCATGATCCCAGCGCCACGGTGGCGCCTGCAGGAGAAGAGCGGCGGTTGGCCTATAGCCAAAATGATGCGGTGTCGGCGTTAGGACAGCAGACGCTCACAAGATCACTAGCCGGCCTTTATCCAAATGAAACCGCCAGCACTGGCGGCGACGCCTTGCCGCTCGGCGCATTGCGCATTCTCAGCGGGCCGACGGCGGGCAGGGAGCTGGAACTGACCCGGCCACTAACGACCTTGGGTAAGCCGGGAATTCAAGTGGCGGCGATTTCCCGACGGCAAGCAGGCTACGATTTAGTGCGCGTGGAAGGCGATGAATATCCGCTAGTGAACGATATGCCGGTGGATGGCAGCGCTACCGTCATCCTCGAGCACCTGGACACCGTCGAGTTAGCCGGCGTCAAAATGAAATTTTTACTCAAACAGCCGTCCGCGTCGGGGGAAGCGGCTAGCCTACGGCGCCGAGATTGACTACGCTGCCGCTCATCCCTCGGCTGTCGCCCCCCATAAGATAAAGGTAAGTCGGTATTAAGCGTTCCACCGGCGGCAGCGCCTCATAAAGCTCGCCGGGATGAGTGCGCCGCCGCTGGGGCGACTGCACCGGGCCGGGGATGACCGCATTAATACGAATTTGAGGAACGATCTCCAGTTCTTGCGCCCACATTTTCACCAGATGCTCCACGCCGCCCTTGGCAATGGCAAAACATCCCCAATACGCCGAGGGACGGTTGCCGTGATGGTCGGAAGTCATGACCACCGAGGCGTCCGGCGAGACTTTGAGCAGCGGCAGACAGGCTTTGGTGAGGGCGAATGGGGCGATAAGGTTGGCGCGCAGGGTTTTTGTCCATTGATCCAGGGTTTCATTCTCTAGCGGACTCAGGTGAGATAAGTAGGCCGCATTGTGGAGGATGCCATCCAGACGCGCTAACTGTTTGTAGATGGCGCTGGCCATGCCATCGTACTCGGATTCGCCAGCGGTGACTAAATCGAGAGGAAAAATAGCGGGTTGCGGCCCGCCGGCGGCCTCGATCTCATCGTACAATTTCTCTAGCGGCGCGACTTTAATATCGTGCAGCACCACGGTGGCGCCATGGGCGGCGAAAGCCAGGGCGGCCGCGCGGCCGATGCCTTGGGCCGCGCCCGTTACTAGAATCACCCGTCCGTTAAGTAAATCCTCGGGGGGGCGATAATCGGTTAACTCTTGTTTCATGGAAAGGAAATGTCGGCCGTGAGGGAAGCCAAAATTATACGCGATGGCGGTTCGCCTGTCCCGCTCCTGTCACCGGCGCCGGCCACACAAGAAAAGCGCTTTGTGGTATCTTTCTAGCCTTTGTTCGGTAGCGGAGCGAGCATTGAGAAAGAAAAAGTGGTTAGGGTTCATTTTTGCCTTCCTGCTTCCCATTATCGTGGCCTTTTGGTGGTGGGGGGCGTTCAACAATGTCAACATACGCATCGAGGCGCGAGGTCCTTACCGCTTGGCGTATCGTGAGGAAACCGGCGATTACGCGAAATTGCCGGATCGCCAGCAACAGGTGCTCAAGATGCTGCACAGCCAGATGGTGAAGACGGGCGCGCCGACCATTTTATTGTTAAATGACCCTCGCGTTACCCGTAAACAGGACTTAAAAGCCTACGTAGGGTATTTGGTGGCGCCTCATGTACAAGTGCACGCCCCTCTTAAAATCAAGATGATCCCCTTGCGTCGCGCGCTAATCGCCGAGGTCAAGGCGCAGCCGCTGTTAGCGCCGGGAAAGGCGTACCATGCGCTCATTAAGTATTTAGCGGAAAATAAGCAGCCTTTCCGCTTGCCGACATTGGAAATTTACCAGGACGGCGTGTTAACCATCGAAATGAACCTTCAGTAAAGGAGATCTATGTATTTCCTGTCTATTGCCGCCATGCTGCTGCTGGAGCATTTCCAGCCACGGCCAGTGCGTTTGCGCTTAGCGGCGCCGTTTCTGCGTTACATCACCGCGGTAACGCGCCGCTTGAAGTTAGCGGATACGCGCGGTGTATTTTCCTGGAGCATAACCGTTATACCGCCGGTGGCGGCGATGGCGGCCGTGTCTTATGCGCTGTACCGGATTAGTCCGTTGCTCGCCTGGTTGCTGAATGTAGCGGTATTGTATTTTAGCGTGGAATGTACGACTTTCAGCCGTCATGCCGGCGTGATGGCCGAGGCGCTGGCGGCTAACCGTCTGGACGAGGCGCACGGGCGCTTGGAAAAATGGAGCGGCCGCCATCTGGAGAGTTGCAGCGAAGGCGAGATGACTCGTTTGGCGGTGGAGCAAACGCTAATTGGCGCTTACCGCGATTTGTTCGGTGGGCTAGCCTGGTTTATTGTGTTTGGCCCCGCCGGCGCACTCGCTTATCGTCTTGCCGCAATCGCAGGCCGGGCGGAAGATGCGCGTGGCGGCGATCATTTTGCCGGACGCGTGCTCGGCTGGATGGATTGGGCGCCGGTGCGGGCGGTTGCCTTGAGCTTCGCCGTTGCGGGCAATTTCCAGGACGCCTTAGAATGTTGGCGCAGTCAAGCGTCCAGCTGGCATGGTGAAGCGGAGGGAATTCTACTCGCTAGCGCGGCAGGCGCGCTAGGAGTTAAATTGGGCGGCGCCGTTTCGAGCGACGAAGAAGATCGTCCCGAGCTAGGCGCTGGGGAGGAAGCCGACGCTGGTCATATCCAAAGCGCGATCGGCATTAACTGGCGCATCTTGGCGTTATGGTTAGCGCTATTATTGCTGTTTGCGTGGGTGTAGCAACACCGCCGGTTACGACGATCATCGACCTGATCCGCCATGGCGGATCTATGGGCGGCAACCAATATCGCGGCTCGATCAGTCTCCGCTGAAGTACGAAGAAATGGGCGCCGTTGTGGTAGGCCATGGTCAGCGATTCTCCTGGAAAGATAACGTTTTCCGCTCGCGCGCGCCGCGTCGCTTTTGTTCAAACGTTGGGAGATAACCGAACGATTCCCGTGACCGAGGACGTGCATTGGCGTGAGGCCGGTTTTGGCGAACAGGAAGGACCCTCCCTTAAAAACGCACGGCTGTTGATCCCGAACGAATGGTCCGGTTTCGCCATGATCCGTTAAATTAACCAGCCGGCGATAGCGGCGCCGCCGACGGAGTTTGCTGGCCGGGCGGGTGTTTCTTGGCGTGATGCGCCGGCCCCCTCCGTTGGTTGGCGGGTTCGATTGCATCCCATGCCGGCGCGATTCGCGGGGCGCCGGAAATACCGCCGCCCGCTGTATTCACTATCCCGGAGAGAGGCGCAGCGGTTAGCCGTATCCGGGCGTACGGTCAACGCGCGCCGCTCTTTGTATTTCACGGCGGGCGTTTGTTATGCATGGATGCTCAGGGTTTTGGCGACGGCCGCCACAGTACGTCGCCGCACCCCATCTGCTGGTTGA